>CAMVHE010000147.1 GCA_947167215.1 uncultured Clostridia bacterium | reverse complement strand
CGAAAGTTGCCCTGGTCTTTAATCCCATACCTCGTGCATACCCGGGTTCCTGGGCACCAATAATATAAATGGCAGCTGTATTCATTTCTGCTATATGTGCACAGGACATCATTGAGAAACCGTGATATGGATGAAAAGCTCCTGTGAACCGGTATTTACGAATGTACTCCTCATTTGTTGCAAAATATTCCCCATATTTCTGCATATCGGGCAATGTCTGCATGTAATCATGCTGAAACAGATCATAGAGCTCACGCAAATAAGGCCACCGTTCATCATGAAAATATCCATTGCATATAGATGAACACAGGATTACGCAGCGGTCCGAAAGCACGCGTTTGTGACGGATTATTTGTGCGGATAGTGCCTGCATCATCTGGATAGGATTCGTACCCATACCATTTCCATAATGAAAATCCTGTGGCATCCCAAATACAAGGATGTCATATTTTTTGTCTGCCCATTTCACATAGGTCCGCTCATCTGCAATTTCCCAGGAAATTGGCTGCATTTCTTTGATATAACCTGAATAAACAGCAATCTGGCGGGAACGGGAATCCAGAACTGCATCACAGCCAAAGAATTTCTTCCCCATACATTTTTCCATATGCATACCAATTTCATTGAATTTTGTACGCATGAGAGAATTTCCGGATACAGGGACAAAGTCTTTGCGATGCATAACATCAGGCACATGATGAGCTGCTATGCTGCGCCAGTGAGTAATACCGGTTGCGCAGTGTTTGTATCCCCCGGAATAACCACCGTAGGGATTTCCCTGGGTATGGCCAATCAGTATACATAGATCTGCCTCGAAGGCATATTTGCTCATGATAACTCGGTCTCCGCGTTCTGTACGTCCGAGATCAACCAGATGCTCCCAATCTTCACTGTCATGTGTCAATAGCTGTCCTGTAGGGTAAAACTCATTATAAAGTTCTGCTCCCAGGATAAGTTTCATTTCCTGAGGGGTTGTTCTTGGATGAAGTCCGTTGGAAAAGAGCAGCAGGATATCTTTTTTTTCTACACCGGCGGCATATAGTTCTTCCAGCAATACACGGACTGCAACCTTACGGTGAGAGGTTTCCTGAAGTCCGCCCTTGACGATATCCGGAATAACCATACATATTCTACTGCCTTTGCTGACCAGTTTTGGAATAGGGTCCATGCCAATTGGATTTCTGATTGAAAATCTTGTGGCCTCTTCAATTTTATCTTCGGGGAGACACGGAGGATCCGGGACGGTTTCTCCTGGGATAAAAATATCAGTATAATCAGGGAGTTCCGCATTCATCAGGCCATTTCCGTATTCAAATGAAAGATTCATAAAAACTCCTTTCCATCTAGAAGGTCAGTACTACCCGGGCTGTTTCGTCCGGATGATTCCTGATCTGTGCCAAAGCGTCTTCAAAGCGCTCGGCTGGAAAACGATGTGTAACCAGAAGCTCCGGCTGGTAACTTCCGTTGTCAAAACCTTCTGTTACATAACCAAAAAGTCTTGTTGAAAGCCGGGACCCAAAAAGTGAAACTTCTTTTTGAACCATTTCTGCCTGAGAGATCATGCTTGGGGATGTAGAAAGCCCGACTATGACGATCCGTCCGCCATAGGCGATCCATTTCAGTGAGTCCTCGACCGAATGAGGATATCCGGCTGTATTAATAATGACGTCCGGTCCGTTTCCATCTGTTTCAGCTATTATTGCTTCAAAAGGATCTCTATCTTTTACGCAAATACAGACATCAGCCCCCATTTTAGAAGCAAGTAAGAGTCGTTTTTCTATCATATCTGTAATAATTGTGCGGGCTCCGCGGCGGTGAGCATCCTGCAGCGCACATAATCCAATGGCGCCGGCTCCGAGAATAAGAACGGTATCCTGCTTGCTGACTGACGCGCGCTGATTATTCTGAGCGCCGATGCTGTATGGTTCCGCAACGCCGAGAAGGGTTTCAGATATCTGTTGATTCTGGAACCTGTACACCTGAGAAGCATCAACAGTTACATATTCACAGAATCCCCCGTTTTTATGGACCCCCATGGTCTTCAGGTTTCTGCAGACATTAGGCTTTCCAATCTTGCAGGAATGGCAGTGGCCGCAGGCACATACGGGATCTACCGTCACTTTGTCTCCTGGAGAAAGAGTAGTGACATTCTTTCCTATTTCTTCAACGATACCGCCAAATTCATGTCCAATTATATTTCCAGGCTTAGCGAAAGGATGGATTCCTTCAATAATCTCCAGGTCTGCTTTGCAGATACCTGCAGAAGTAATTCTGATCAGTACATCGTGATCGGATTTCAAAACAGGTTTTGGGACATCTGTAATTTGCACTTTTCGGTCTGTGGTTACCAGAATGGCTTTCATAGCAGTCTCCTTTAAGATTCAGCGATGGAGATAGCCTCCGTCAACGTTGATGCAGGCTCCGGTTACGTAATCCGAAGCGGGGGAAGCAAGAAACACAACGGTTCCCTGCAGATCTTCGGGCTCACCCCACCGTCCGGCGGGAATTCGCATGTTGATGCTTTTCAAAAAATCTTCACCGATAAGAAGCATTTTTTCGGGAGAATTCAGTTCTGTGTGGAAATATCCAGGAGCAATTGCGTTAACACAGATTCCGTCTTTGGCCAGTTCATTTGAAAAAGAACGGGTCTGCAGAAGAACGGATCCCTTGGTGGCTGCGTAAGAGGAATTGTTTACTGCTCCAAGAAAAGCCAGCATAGAAGCCATATTTATTATCTTTCCATAGTGTTGGGCCCGCATGATCGGAGCGGCCAGTTTTGTAAGCAGAAACGGGGCAGTTGAGTTTATGGAAAACATACGATCCCAATCTACCTTAGAACAATCTTCAAGCTTTTTGCGCAGATTGATTCCGGCGTTGTTGAGAAGAATATGCAATTCCCCGCCCAGAAGGTTCAATGCCTTTTCAAAACCCTCCTTAAGACTATTCTCGTCAGAAAGGTCACAGGCAACTCCATGAACAGGCGCCGGGCCGGCGCATATTTCCTTTGCCATTTTCGGGGTATCCGGATTGATATCCATAATAACAAGCTCACAGCCATAGGCAGATAATGCCTGGGCCATGGCTCGTCCGAGTCCCTGCATGCCGCCTGTAACGATGCCTTTTTTATTTGTCAGATCAAATAGATTCATGTTTGAATTCTCCCTCCGCAATGCACAATTGGTTCAGTTAACAGGTTTTTCAAGTGAGAGTCCGTCCAGAGCTTTTTGCACAATATCTGCAGCTGTCAGATGATAGTGTGCTTTCAGTTCAGATGCAGTAGCTACTTCTCCGAATACATCTCCACGGCCCATGCGAATAACTGGTGGATGTGGCTTGTCGGCAAGGAATTCGCACACAGAGCCGCCAATACCTCCGGAAACACTGGCATTTTCGACAGTAAGAATGAGCCCTGTTTCAGATGCGGCATGCAGTACGGCTTCTTCATCCAAGGGTTTGATCGTAAACATATCCAATACTCTGGCATGAATCCCTTTTAAAGAAAGCTGATCTGCGGCCTCAAGTGCATCTGCGACGGTACGCCCTCCTGCGATGATGGTAAGATCTGTTCCATCTCTGAGTTGAATGGCTTTACCGAGAGTAAAAGAGGTGCCTTCTGGATAGATATCCGGAGCTTCTCCTCTGAAAAACCTGATATAGGAGAAACCATTGTAGTCAGCAATCATCGGAACGACTTCCTTAAGCATTTGAGCGTCAGTCGGTTCTACGATAAGTGCTTTCGGAATTGACCGTAGAATTGCCACATCTTCCATTGCCATATGAGTTCCGCCATTATGCCCGCTTGTATATCCCGGGTCTGCGCCGACGGCCTTTACATTTAAACCTGCATAGGCACAGGAGATATATAGCTGATCAAGCATCCTGCGGGATACAAAGACGCCAAAAGCATGAATAAATGGAATATATCCTTCAGTCGCCAGGCCTGCAGCAAAACTTGCCATGTTCTGTTCTGCAATTCCCATATTCAGAAAATGATCAGGGTTTGCAGCAGCAAAATCCAGGAGACCCATTCCATAAGTAAAGTCCGCTGTGATTACCATGGTCGGTTTCCCGTCATCAACCATTTTCTGATGTGTCTGTGCATACACTTTTGAAAGTTTCTGTGTCGTTCTTGGCATTATGCAAGTACCTCCTTTCCATCATTTTCTGAAAGATGCAGGACTCGGAACGTTAATTCGTTGATATGATTTTCAAGCCGAATGCGTTCTGATTCGTACTGTTCCTGTGAAACTCCGATACCATGATTGAATACAAGATCCTGAGCAAAACATCCAAAGCCTTTTATTGTTTTCATTATGATCATGGAAGGACGATCTGTCTGATTGCGTGCATTTTCGATTGCTTCAGAAAGAGCTCGAATATCATTGCCATTTATGGTCTGTACATGCCAGCCGAAGAGTTCAGCATGAGCACCGATATTATGCACAGGGAGAATTTCGTCTACTACGCCGTCTACCTGCTTGCCATTCATATCAACGAAGGCAATCAGGTGTCCCTGCTTATGATGTCCTGCGAACATCATGGCCTCCCAGGGCTGTCCTTCCTGGCATTCGCCATCACCAAGAATGCAGTAGGTAAAGACTTTGCGGCCAAGCAATTCATTCGCATAAGCAATCCCACTGGCAGCTGAAAGCCCCTGGCCCAATGAACCAGTTGTCATATCGATGCCAGGGGTTTTCTGCCGGTCGCAGTGACTTGGAAGACGGGTGCCCAGCTGATTTAAAGTTGGAGCCCAGTCTTCGGGGAAAAATCCGCGCAGCAGCAGAGCAGCATAAATAGCACATCCACTGTGTCCTTTAGACATAACTAGTCGATCCCTTTCCTCCCAGCGAGGGTTTTCAGGGTCTACGTTCATATAGTGACCATAAAGAACAGCAGCTACGTCTGCGGCAGACATACTTCCCCCAACATGTCCTTTTCCGGCGGCGGATATCATTTCCAGAATACGGATTCGGACATTAGCTGCAAATATTTCCAGTTCCGAAAGCTGCTTTTCGCTTAACATGCAAATTCCTCCTTTTTTGATGAACTGATTAATTTCACGGTATGTCATGCAGTTTTGGCTTTATTCCTCCTGAAAACTCAGCTGTTTCACGGAGTTTCCTTCTTTAATGCGATTCTGCAAAATGATATCACATGGGGGTTCTGAGTTTTTTCTGTTGCCCTGCAGGATCCTGTCTACTAATTGCTGACCTGCAAGTTCACCCATCTGTAATCCATTCTGGGCAATCATTGTAATTTGCGGTTCTATAAGAGGAGATCTCAATGGACCAAAACATACCAGAGATAATTCATCCGGGATGGAAATATTCATTTCTCGGGCAGCCAGCATAACACCTTCTGCCACATAGTTGTTAAGAATTGTAACTGCTGTGGGCATCTGCCCATGTTCCTTCCATAAGGAAAAGGCTTTAAGCGCCTCTTCTTTTCCTGAGCGGACGGTGTTGCGACATCTGACTATATATTGATTTGAAATCATTTTTTCTTTTGAGTATGGGGCTGCAAGCAGACTGCCCTCTAATCTTTCTTCCATCAGATTAAGGTCCATATGACCTGTAAAAACACCTATTTTCCTATGCCCTTTTTCAGTCAGAGCCTGCATAAGTATCTTCGCTTCCAGAAGGTTTTCTTCAGAAATCATATCCACTTTGGTTTCAGGAACACGTCGGTCAATAAGCACTACTGGACAGGATTGGTTGACAGACTCAAAATAGGAAGCATCTTTTAAGGAGGTAGCAATAAGAATACCGGCAACTTTGAAGGCGAGCATCTGGGAAATGACCTGTCGTTCACGGGCGGGTTCGTTTCCGGTAGTGGCCAGCATCATACTGAAACCAGCTCTGGTCAGCTTTTCTTCAGCACTATCCAGTACCTGTATAAAGAACTGGTTGTCCAGATGGGGGAGTACAACCCCCACAGTTTTACTGCGGCCGCTGGCCAGACTGCTGGCAACGGGATTTAATTGGTAGGAAAGGGCTTCCACGGCTTTCATCACTTTAGCTACTGTCGCTGGGCGGACATTTCCTGTCTGATTAAGCACACGAGAGACCGTGGCAGTACTGACTCCCGACAGGCGGGACACTTCTGCAATTGTTGTGTTAGTTTTTTTCATAATGAGATGCCCTCAATTTATAGATTGACAACTATTGAAAATGCGAATATAATAATTGTAAGCAAAATGTAAGCGCTTACATTTTTGGTTATAACAGAAATCTTATTAAATGTCAATAAGATTTCTGAAAAAAGGCGATTGTGAATTGATAACAGAAGGCTTTTCGAGAAGGGTCAGTCGAGAAAACTTAAGAAGGGAAGTTTGCCATTCCTGGCAGGGCCGGTGGATTTTCTCTCGCGTAAAGTGCTTCGATAAGAAACAAAAAGAGGTTCTGATGTATCATCTGGCCCCTCGTTAATTATTTGCATTAAATAGTCGAAAGCAAATTTGCATCTGAGTTGAAGCCTGGCATCGACAGTTGTGAGAGACGGGGAGATATATCTGGCAAATTCAATATCGTCAAAAGATGCAACTGAAATGTCATCGGGAATTTTGATCCCTTCCCGATGAAGAATATTATAAACACCTATGGCGATCATATCGCCCATCGTTACTATGGCTGTTACTTCAGGATGACTCCTTAATATTTCTTCTGTTTTAATCTGTCCGATCAGAACTTCTGGTGCCGTTCCGTTAGAGGATGGAACCATATCAATCTGTTCGAAAACATGAAAAGTATCAGCACATCCATGGGAAGAAAAACTTTCGGAAAGGCCCAGCAGGCGGCGGCTTCTGAGTTGTGAGACTGCATTTACAGGTTGAGTAATATAAGCTACATGGTGATGCCCAAGATTAAAAAGATAATCTGCAAGCATATGTCCTGCTTCGTAATTATCTGTAGAAATATTAGCCAGGAAAGATCTTTGAGCACAATCTCCAACAATAACTGTTGGGATTTTCCTGATATTTCTTTTTAAAAAGTCTTCACATGAAGGTGAATAAACATAAAGGATTCCGGACACTCCTCTTTCCATCATGCGCAGCAGATACTCGCGTTCTACTTCCGGGCTTCCACCAGTACTGCAGAAATCCAGGTGTACGTTACTGTTGTATGCATAATCAGATACCTGTGAAAGAAAACGAGAGAAACATGGATTGATCAGATCTGGGAGCATAACCGCGATTTCATGGTTTTGAGAAGACGTATTTATGTCCGTAGATTGAAGGTATCCTAATTTGACTGCTGTTTGAATGACTCGATCAGAAGTGGCTTTTGAGATCCCAGATTGAGATTTTTTGTTCAGTACTAAAGAGACTGTTGCTGAAGAGACACCTGCTTCGTTAGCAACATCTGCAATTGTTATCTTTTTCGTGTTATTTTTAGCCATGAAGACAACTCCTAAAATATACTAAAAATTTTAATTTCCTTTAGTTGTAGTATAACAAAGGCATAAGAAAAAAGCAACTGTTGCAGAAGGTTTAATTCCCAGAAAACTATAGTAAAAATATACAAAAGTCATAATTTAAGCCTAAGAATACTAAACTGGATTGACAAATGCGGGAAGCGGTGCTAAGATTGTATTAAATTAATAACTTAAAACATAAATACAATTTTACAAAGAAAGGAGCAACCAAATGAAAAAACTACTTGCTATGTTACTTACCGCTGGAATGATGACGGTTGGATTTTCTTCAGCTGCCATGGCGGAAGAGGTGGAATTGGATCCTAATGATCTGATGACCTATTTTGCCCAGATTGAGCCGCTTGAGGAAACGGTTCATTTGAACATTGGAACAGACCCTGGCATTTATCACAATTTCTATACCTATTTAGCCTATAAGCTGGGCGGACTTGAAATGGTTGGAATTGATGCGACTCTTATTCCGACATCAAGCGGACCTATTCAGGTTGAAGCAATGGCCTCCGGTGATATTGACTGCGGTGGTTATGGAATT
>CAMVHE010000146.1 GCA_947167215.1 uncultured Clostridia bacterium | reverse complement strand
GCCGCGGTAATCGTACCGGGGTCCGCGGTGGTCAAAACGGAAGGGGTCCCCCATCATCCACGGGCCCATCCCCCAGTAGAAGAACGGGGGCCGCCGGCGCGGACGGGGACGGTCGGAAACCAGAATCACAAAGAGCACCATCAGCACAAGGATCATCATTTTTTCTTCCTCCTTTAATTTCCGGAGGTACAAAAAAGACCTGTACCTCCGCCATGCGGGTACAAGTCTTGCCTTCTCATTTGTTCCGGATATCGCACACGATATCGGTTGACGGTCACAAACCCACCGGATGAACCGGTGATTGGCTACTCCCTTGGATGGGATTATGTTACCACACCACCGGTTCCCCGTCAATGGGTAAATTGTTAAAAATTTATCAGGATATTTTTGGATATTTTTAGGATATTCCGGCGCATCCGTTGTTCACATTCCAGGAAGGCTCTCCGTTCCGCTCCAGTATCAGCCAGGTATACAGGCTGGTCTTATCTGCTTCCCATGCCTTCTCCGCCCAGGCCGCCGCCTCGGCAAAGTCCTCCCGGGCAAAACAAGCCATGGCCAGCAGGGAATCCATGGAGGCTTTCCGCTGGGTCGGCGCATCTTCCATATAGCACAGGAAGAAAGGCGTGGACTTCATGTACCCCGCATCCACCTGCAGGGCCGCCTGCCTTTTCTCCGCCTCATATTCCTTCAGGACCTGCGGGACATCCTCCGCACAGTTCCGAAGCACCTGCGCCATGCAGCGCCATGCCGGGAACTCCGGCAGCTGCATATCCGTGAAATAGTCCCGCTTCAGCAGCAGGATCCAGTCAAGGATGGCATCCGCTTCCTGTCTGCGGCCCAGTTCCAGCAGACAGACCGCCTCGTAGAACCGGTGCGGCACCAGGAGCACTTCGTTCCACAGTCCCGCCCCCAGGCTGGACGGCAGGTGCTGCGCTGCCCGGAAATGGGCCAGCGCTTCTTCCGGCTTCCCTTCCGCACGAAGCTTTCTTCCCAGGGCATGGTGGGCAAACATGTACTGCTCCGCCACGGCATGCTCCCCGCCTTCGCAGGGGGTGAAGTCCGTTTCAGACAGCACCTGCAGCGCCTTTTCATACCGGCCATCCAGGCTGAGTGCCCGGCAGTACAGCAGGACCGTATCCTCCCGGAGCGGGCCCGCATCCTCCAGCATCTTCACGATTTCCCGCGGTGCGCAGCCCATCCTGCCCATGACATGGGCGGTCTCATACTGGAGCTGCCCGTCTTCCGGCGCCAGGCGCCGTGCTTTCTGCAGAAGCTGCAGCGCTTCCTCCCTTTCTCCCAGGTGGGAATACAGGGCAACGGCATTTTCCCGCAGGTACAGGGGATTCTCCGGGGAAAGCTCCAGGGCCTTCCGGAAGCATTCTCCGGCTTCCTCATAGCGGGAAAGGTGATACAGCAGGCAGCCAAGCAGATGGAAGGCTTCCGCCTGGTTTCCCTCCGCCGCAAACCGGAGCGCTTCATATTCGATGCGCCGGGAGGGATAGGCAATGCCCACCGGGAGGGAGAACGCCGCCTGCAGGATGCTGCGGTCCCCGGAAAGAAATGCCCGCACGGTTTCCGTCATCACGGTCTTCTCCGGGAGATGCTTCAGGAGGTCGGCCGCCAGCGCGCCCTCTCCCATTCCTTCCAGTTCCTCTGCCACGTCCAGACAGGTCTGCGCGGGATCGCTGGCAAAGGATGCATACAGTTCCGCACAGGGACCCATCCGGAGCACTTTCCCCGCCGCACAGAGCGGGTCCATTTTTCCGAGTCCGGAAAGCACCTGTCCGGCTTTTTCCCCGTGCCCGAGTCTTCTTTCCGCCGCCGCCAGGACCAGCATCGCCGTTTCATTGCGGGGGTGGGCATCCAGCGCCTGTTCCGCCAGACGGCAGGCATGGCTGTATTCCCCGGTCCTGCAGGCAATCATGGCGGCCCGGGTCAGGGCCCTGCTGCGGGCATCCAGCGCCCAGGCAGCCTGGCAGTAGGCATCCATGGCTTCCTGCAGCTGTCCCCGGGCTTCCAGAATCTGCCCGAGCACATACTGCGCTTCCCCGCTTTCCGGATGGTAATTCCGCATTGTCAGCTTCCGCCAGGCCCGCTGGATATACGCAAGGGCTTCCTCTTCCAGGAACTGGCGGTGCTTCCTCCTGGCCATGGCTGTCAGGGCGGGAGCATATTCCGGATCAAAGGACAGGGCCTTCTCATAATAAGCTTCCGGCCTGGCCACCGGGTCCCGGTACTGCTCCACATGCACGCCCAGCAGGTAGCATTCCTCCGCTGTCTTTCCCTGATTCACCGGAGGATTGTCCGGCAGGGTCTTCGGAAGCACGGGTTCCGTTTTTTCCGGTTCCGCATAGCTGAGCACCCGCTGTCCTCCCACCTGCAGCTCCATCTGCCGCAGGGAGCCGTCCACCGGCCAGGAGAGGATCTCCTCCGGGGTTGCCGCAAAGCAGGTTTCCGTGCCGTTGATGACAATCCTTCCCTCCGGAATGGAGCGGGTGGCCGTCAGGTACAGCCTGCCGTCATGGAAGGAAAGCGCAGCATCCCCGCAGGCCACCAGCGGCGTGCCGATGGGTCCCACCGGGTACCACATCTGGCTGAATTCCCGCTCTTCATAGGCTGACAGCCAGGCAAAATCCGGCTGGTTGAGGGAATAGGAGCTGGCCATGAGCTCCGCATAGGCACCGTCCGTATCCGTCAGCGCATGCTCCCAGCTTTCCGATAGCTGGTTATATCCCCAGGTAAACATCTTCTTGCCCACGCTCACGGTCCGGTCCGCCACATGGATTACGCCGCACTGCTTCGCTTCATCGTATCCGCCGAAAAACTCATACCGGGTTTCCCCGCAGAAATAGGAAGTCGGCGCCCTGGTGTTTCCGTGGCGGGAAATGTCCACGCCTTCTCCCATGCGGATGCCGTTATAGACTCCGGAGGCAACGGGGTAGGTTGCCACGTCCTTGCGATAGTGGAACTGCACATATCGTACATCCGGCGGGAATACCAGGCGGTAATCCGGATTCACCGGCACGGCCGCATTTTCCCACCAGAGGAAGGAATGCCGCTCCGGCGTGCGGTTATATACCTTCATACGGGTATCAAACCGGGCCTCCCCGGGTTCGAGATGGATGCCTACCATGCCCTTCATGCGGTCCAGCGGCTCATGCTCGCTCATCCAGACCGTCACGGCGCCGTTTTCATGGAATTCCGTCTCCACATCCACGGGCATGAAGGTGGACGGACGGTGATGGCACGGCCAGTTGAACTCCACCCCGCCGGAAATCCAGTTGCCCAGCATGCCGATCAGGGCAGGCTTGATCACATGCTGCTTGTAGAAGAAATCATAACCGGTCCGCTTATCCCGGGCAGAATAGATTCTTCCCCCCAGGTCGGGCATCAGTTCAATGACCAGGTATTCGTTTTCGAGGGTAATGACCCGGAAGCTCCCGGGCTCCGGCTTTCCTCTGTTCACGGTCAGGGCTACCTTGTTCGGATAAGGATTCCCGCTGGTGCGCTGATGCACCCGGTTTTCCGCAAACATCGGCATGTCTTCCAGCTTTCCTTCCCGATAGGCCATCAGGGTCCTCATTTCCTCCCGAACCAACACTTTTTCCAAAACGTACGCCTCCTTCCGGATCATTTTCCTCATTATACCCTGCCGGTTCCGTCCTCTCAACGCAATCCCACCGGGATTTTTTCCTGAAGCCTTTCACCCTTTCCCCGTTTTTTTCTGCAATTTCTTCTTTTTTTACTGTCTGTCGTGCTCTTTCCAGGAATTTTTCCAGAAATTCTTCCGCCTTTCTCAGCCTTTTCTGACCGCAATCCCTCAGCCAGCACTGAAATCCTCCGGCAGCAAGCCCTTTTTTCCATAACCACCTTGCAGATTACGGAAATTCGTTTTACAATCATTCCGCCGTACAATTCCTTTCTCCGCTGCTGTACCTTGGACCGGATAACGAGAGAACCGGATATCCGGAAGTTTCTCTGCCCGGTTCATACTGCCGGCCTCCTTCGAGGGGCAGGAACAGCGTATGCAGCTTTCCGCTGCAGCAAAGGGAAGACAAAAGCAGGAATACGCTGAAAAAACCTTTTCCCTGCCACAGTACGGAAGATATGCCAAAGAGGGGTGCAGAATATGTGTAATTATGGACCCGCCATCCAGAGCTACGGCGAACGGATTGGTGAAGCTCTCGGGTTTGCTGAAGGATATGCTAGAGGGTTTGGTGAACTACCCCGACTTATAGAAGTCGGAGCTTCCTGCTTCCACCACCACTGCACCTGCTGCGATAATACGCAGCAGACGTCTTACATGATGTCCACAGGCGTATGTTCGGGCTATTCCATCCCTACATAATGTCTGGTCGATTACGCCGTTTCTGTCAGCAGACGCAGGCCTTCCTGAAGAATGTTGCGTGCAGCGTTCTGGTCACGGCTCATTGTCAGTCCACACTCACACTGCATGATCCGGATGCGCAGATCCTTCATTTCCGGATGTCTTTTTCCGCAGCAATGACAGATCTGCGAGGATGGATACCATCTGTCCACTCTGACAAGATACCTGTTCCTCTCAGCAAGCTTGTATTCCAGCATGGACAAGAACATTCCATATCCATTGTCATACATTGCCTTGCCGTTGCCGAAGCCCCTGTTCGCCATAGACTTCATATTCAGGGTTTCCACACACACTATATCGTACTGATTGGCTATCTCAGCAGAGGTTTTGTGCAGCGTATCCTTTCTCTGGTTTGCTATGTGTCTGTGTATTTTATTGACTTTACGTTCCTGCTTCCTGTAATTGTTCGATTTGCTTTCCCCCTTCCGGGATCCCTGCCTGCGTGACAGCCTGCGCTGTGCTCTCGCCAGTTTCTTCTGGCTCTCGCGATAGTATTTGTGCTGGCTTCCCGTTTTTCCATTGCTGTCCATGTACAATCCATCCGATGCATAATCCAGTCCGACTGCATTGGCTGGATCTGCCTCGGATGTGTTTGCGGCCTTCTCATACTCAAACAGAACAGAAGCATAGTAAGTACCGTCAGACTCCTGTGAGATCGTGGCTGATTTCAGTTCCCACCCCTCCAATGGTCTGCGGTGGATTACTGCCTTCACCATGCCGACCTTTGGCAGTCGGATGGCGTTCTCCTTCACCGCCACCGTTCCTTTCTGATTATTTGTCGTGTACGCCTTTCGGCTTCGCTTTGCTGATTTGAATTTTGGAAATCCGCTTTTCGCTTTTCTCGATGCATCAAATCTGTTTCTGAATGCTGCCTGCAGATTAAGCTGCACATTTGCCAGGGCCAGGCTGTCCACTTCCCTCAGATATGGGTACTCCTTCTTATACCTGGCCGGCGTTACTTCCGGAATCTTTCCGGTGGACTTCCAGACCGCAATCTTCTCCTCCAGCATGAGGTTCCATACCTTGCGGCAGCACCCGAATGTTCTGGCGAACAATTCCTGCTGCTGTGCCGTGGGATACAGCCGGTATTTTATTGCTTTATTCTCCATCTTTCCTCCCCTGAGTCTGTATGTACTCCCGGATCGTCTCCGCTGATGCTCCTCCTGGCGTCAGCAGGCAGAAGCTCTGCGACCAGAACATCTCTTTCCAGAGACATTCCCGTATCTGAGGATATTCCTTCTTGATCAGCCTGCTGCTTGCTGATTTATATGCGTTTATAAACTTGCTTATCTCCGTATTTGGCTGTCCACGGAAGAGTATGTGCACATGATCTCTGTCATGGTTCCACTCTTCTATCATTATATGATATGGTGGACAGAGCTTCTCGAATATTTCCTTCAGTCGTTTTGAAATGGTATCGTCTATCACCTTTTTGCGATTCTTCACACACAGAATGAGATGGTACTGCAGCATGAATACCGAATGATTATTGCTGTCTAATTTCATTGTTTTTTCATTCCTTTTTCCATTGAGACCGATTTTTCTAATCATAATTCTATTCGAACAAAATGTCAATAGCGCCGTATTTCCGCAATTCATCCCGCCACCTGTAGAGGTGGGGGACTTCTTGCTCACGGCTTGTTAAAGGGTTTGCTGAAGGGAAAGAAATGGCCCTGCTTGCTTGCATCCGTAGCCTTAAGGAAAACCTTCATTTTTCCACGCAGCAGGCCATGGATGCCCTGCAGATTCCAATAGAAAAGCGTGCCGAGTACGCAGAAAAGCTGTAATTCCTTTTCAGTTGCATAATCCGTTACAACAGGCTGTAAATCATGGTGTTCCATGGTTTATGGCCTGTTTTTCTGCAGGCAAACCGGGATTCCTGCACGTCGGCTTCCTTCAGACCGGCCTTTCCGTCGGTTCCATGCCTGTTTCCATGCGCTTTCCTCCTCAGGTATACCTCTTTCGTCACTTCCTGCAGGGGCCCCACTCTCCCTATTCCTTTCCCACCCGAAAAAACTGCTGTCTTCCGCATGCTCATCATTTCCATTGATGTCCCCGGAATAAGCGTGTATAATAGCTGCCGTATTTGTCCTGAATGCCTGTTATTATTCTCTGTCTCCGAAAACGGAGAGAAAGCCGGTCTTATGACATTCTGTTATGCATTCATCCAGTTCTTTTTCTGGTTCGCCTACGGGACTGCTGTCAATTTCTGCAGCGTGTATCTGCTGGCCTGCGGCCTTTCGAACACCGCCATCGGCATCCTGAGTGCATCCGCCTGTGCCCTTTCCGTCCTGATCTCCCCCCTGCTGGCCTCCTTTGCGGACCGGCAGCAGCGCGTCACGGTCCGCCATCTGCTGCTCTTTTTCTCCCTCTGCCAGATGCTTCTGTCCCTGCTGATGTTCCTGTCCTACGGGAAAGGAGCAGTGCCCAATGCACTGCTTTTAGGACTGGTCATCCTGCTGGTGCAGGTGGGCCTGCCATTCACCAATGCACTGGCCACGCAGGCCATCCATGCGGGGCGCACTTTCCGGTTCAGCCTTGCGAGGGGTTTCGGATCCCTCGGCTATGCGGTCATGTCCTTCACGGTCGGCCAGCTTGCTGCAGTCTTTGGCCCCGGCTGCCTCCCCCTGGTGATCCTGGGTTCCTCCCTGCTGCTGCTCTGCGGCGTCCTCTGCTTTCCGGCACTCCCGCCCGCAAAGGCCTCTTCCGATCCGTCCCCCGCTTCGGGAGTGCTCCGCTTCCTCACCCGCTATCCCGGCTTTCCGGAAACCCTGCTCGGGTGCACCCTTCTGTATACCAGCCATGCCTTCATCAACAGCTTTGTCTTCCAGATCGTTACCTTCAAGGGCGGAAACAGCGCCAGCATGGGTGTGGTCATGGGCCTGGCGGGACTGCTGGAAATTCTGGCCATGGTATTCTTCCCCCTGCTGGAGAAGAAAAGGGAAGCCGTTTTCTGGTTCCGCCTCTGCGGGTTCTTCTTCATGCTGAAATCGCTGCTGACCCTGCTTGCCCCCGGCATCCCCCCGCTGTATGCCGTACAGCTGCTTCAGCCCTTCGGCTGGGGCATCATGACCGTTTCCTCCGTCTATTATGTCAACCGCCGGATGCAGCCCCAGGATATGGTGAAGGGCCAGACCGTCATGACCATGACCCTGTCCCTCGGAACCATTGCCGGCAGCCTCATCGGAGGCCCTTTCCTGGACCGGATCGGTGTTCCGGGCATGCTGGTGATTGCCGTGATCTTCGGCGCACTGGGTGCCGTTATCGTCTTCCGCCACGCCGTTCGGAAATAAACCGGCATCGTCATAAAGCCGTATTCCTGTCCGTCCCGTTTCCTTCTCTGTAAATTCGCTGTTCCGCCTTCCGGCATGCGGCCGTTTCCCTTTCCATGCTCCCGGTTTCCGGAAGCATCTGCCTGCAGGAGGTGACAACCATGACGCCCCGCGATACAGAGGACATCAACCTCCTCTCCTCTTTCCTCGGCATCCGCGATGTTCCGGAACTGACCCGGGAGGCACTCCTCGCTTTCTGGAATGCGCCCCGGGCAGACCTGCTGGTGCTCTTCGGAGGCACCATTCTCTGCGGTGCAGATGACTGGCGGAAGCCATGCAGCGCCGGATCGCAGCGCATTACCTGATCGTCGGCGGAGAAG
>CAMVHE010000145.1 GCA_947167215.1 uncultured Clostridia bacterium | reverse complement strand
GTTTCAAGCCCCCACTTCTAGCCTTTTGGCTTAAGTGGTGGGTAGTTGACTTTCTAAAACTTCCTTTCAGGAAAGTACCTATCATAAAAGATAGTACTTGTTTTGATTTCCTATCCATGATAACATGAAACAGCCAACGTGGCAATCAGAACCAGAAAGGATCAAGATCTATGAAGAAGAATCTAGGAGTTGTCCCTGCAGTATATCCCATGCCTGTGCTGATTGTATCGGCATACGATGAGAATGGAAAAGTAAATGCGATGAATGCCGCATGGGGAATGATCTGCGGTATGGATAAGATCGCTCTGTTTATTGACGAAGACCATAAGACCACGCAGAACCTTCTGAAAACAAAAGCCTTTACCGTTGCACTGGCCGATCAGGACCATATGGACGTGGCAGATTTCTTCGGCATTGCCACCGGCAACAAGATGAGTGACAAGTTTGAACGTACAGGCTATCATGCCGTGAAGAGCACTTTTGTCAATGCCCCGGTCATCGAGGAGTTCCCGGTGGTAATGGAGTGTGAGCTTGCAGAAGTGGTTCAGACGGAAAATATGTATGCCATTGTAGGCAGGATTGTCAATGTTGCTGCGGAAGAGGCAGTTCTGTCGGAAAAAGGCAAGGTGGATCCGGAGAAACTGAACGCGCTGATTTTTGATCAGTTCCAGAGCGGATATTATATTTCCGGCGCAAAGGTTGGAAAGGCATGGAATGCCGGCGCCGGACTGATGAAAAAATAATCACTCGGGCAAAAGAACACGAAATCCAGTCACCACCTCTTCGTTTACAGGCTTCCTGTCGCCCTTTTTTTGCAGTATACTGCAGGAACTGCAGAACGGATTGCCGGGACGGGGCACCCCGCCCGCTTTGAGGCACGGCTGCATTTTCTGCAGGGGAGACAGAAGGAAGGATTCGGGAACTTTTTCCTGACAGGGAAGGCAGGGGCAGGATGGAGCGGATGATAAGGAACGGAAACTGGAAATCGATCGAACCGGTGGAAAAAGGCTGGTCGAAAGACCGGAAATACCGGGTCGTGACGCAGAAGGGGGATGTGCTTCTTCTGCGCCTGTCCGATATTTCCCGGTATGAAGAGAAGAAAAAAGAATTTGAGATCGTGCAGAAATATGCCTCCCTGGGCATTCGCATGTCGCAGCCGCTGAGCTTCGGGATAACGGAGGACGGGACGGAGGCATATATGCTGCTTTCCTGGGTCGACGGCAGGGATCTGCAGGAAGTACTGCCCGGGTTATCCTTGGAAAAGCAGTATCAGGCAGGATGCGAGGCGGGAAGGATTCTCCGGAAGATTCATTCCCTACCGGTGGATGCGGCAGATATGCCGGTCGACACGAAAAAGGAAAAGAAGCTTATGCAGCTCTCCCGTTACGAAGCGTCCGGAGTGAGGATCCCGGGAGATGAGACGGCAGTCCGGTATGTAAAAGACAATATAGACCGGATCTGGCTGGAGCCTCCGGTATACCTGCATGGTGATTTTCACCCGGGCAATCTGATCTATACTGCGGACGGGAGGATCGGGGTTATCGACTTCAACCGCTGGGAGATCGGAGACCCGTATGAAGAATTCTACAAGCTGGAAAGCTTCGGACGGGAAGTCAGCATTCCTTATTGCAGAGGGCAGATAGATGCCTACTTTCAGGGGCAGGTGCCCGAAGAATTCTGGCATGCGCTGGCAGTATATGTTGCCCATGCCTCGCTCTATTCCATCAAATGGGCCGAACCGTTCGGGGAGGAGGAAGTGGCCGGCATGGTCAGAAGATGCAGAACAGCCATGGAAGACTATGACGGTTTTTCCTCCGTCATCCCGAAGTGGTATGCCTCCGGCAGAAGCGTTTAGCGCCGTGCCTCTTTTTCTGCGGGAAGCATTCTTTCACCTGCCGGAAAGCAGTAGGAAAATGAAAAGCCATCCTTTCCGGATGGCTTTTGAATTATTGGTCTTTTGGTGCATATTTGGAAGTTGGCGGGACCAGAAGACGGCGCATTTCCGCTCCCTTGGCCACGTTGCCCCGGACTTTCAGCTGGCCGCTCATAAAGAGCTGGTCCGAGGAGATTTCTCCTTTCGCCATGCCCAGAAGATGGTCAAAGGTGGCGGAAATAATGGCATCAGGATGCGGGTGAGAGGTGGGACGGACATCAAAGCTTTCATGATCGAATTCGATGTGGAAGATACCATGGCCGCGTCCGGAAATCTCCACCTGTATGATGCGGTGGTAGCCGTGGCTGAAGAGGGCGGAGTACCGCTCGCGATTGAGCTCATCGACCCGGATGTAGGCTTCCTTCAGCTGTTCAAAGGCATCTTCAAAGCGGAGCTCGTCATTATCGCTTTCGCCTTCGGATATTTCTCCGAACATGCGCAGATACTGCTTGGCGCTCCGCTCCCAGGAGAAGTCCTTGGTCATGCAGCGGTGCTGGAGTGTGCGGAAGGTCTCCTCATCTCCGAAGTAAATCCGGACGGCGGACTGTATGGCCAGATACAGGGCCTTTGACTCATAGCTTACAAAGGAGAATCCGTCTCCGATCCCGTCAAAGGAGCTGTAAGGCCGCACGGAATCCTTTAGACCGCCGGTTTCATGGACGATCGGGACAGTGCCGTAACGCATGGCCATCATCTGGGACAGGCCGCAGGGCTCAAACCGGGAGGGCATCAGGTACATATCGGCACCGGCAAAGATTTCGCTTGCCATCTGCTCCGTATAATCGCAGGAAAAGCCCAACTGTCCGGGCCAGGTTTTCCTGGCTTCTTCAAAGAAATCAATATAGCGCTGTTCTCCCTGGCCGAAGATAATGAGCTGGATGCCCATGGACATGATCTGCGGCAGAATATCGATGATCAGGTCAATGCCTTTCTGCTCATTCAGGCGTGCCACCAGACACAGAAGGGGATAACGGGGTTCTTCTTCCAGGCCGAACTTGCGCTGGATGCTGGACTTGCAGAGGGCTTTGCCGCTCAGGTCGTCCACAGAGAAGGCGTGGGGAAGGCGGGAATCAAAGGCAGGATCATAATGATGCATGTCAATTCCGTTCAGGATGCCGAAGAGTTTATATTCCACTTCGTCGGCAACTCCCTGCAGCCCCATGCCGCAGGCCGGGGAATGCAGCTCCCTGGCGTAGGTTGGGGATACCGTGGAGACGGCATTCGCCATGAGCATGGCGCCCTTCATCAGGTTGATGTCATGGCGTCCCTCATATTCGTAGCCGAGGCCGCCCTGATACCAGCCCTCCGGAAGGGCAAAGGTGGTGGTGAGCTCGTCTGCGCCGAACTGCCCCTGGTAGGCGATATTGTGGATGGTATAGACGGTCTTGATGCCGTTGAGATCCCGCCGCCACTGCTGATCGTTTTTGAGGTAGATGACGGTGAGGGCAGTTTCCCAGTCATTGCAGTGGATGATATCCGGACGGAAGGAAAGATGGGGGAGTAATTCAATGACGGCTCTGCTGAACATGGCGAAGCGCAGCTTGTCATCATCATAGCCATAGAGACGGGGACGGTCAAAGAAGGGGTCGTAGGCAACGAACCATACGTCAACGCCGTCTCTTTCGCCGCGGTAAAGCGAAACGGGATAGTCCGTGCTGCCGTGACGGATCGTACAGTCTGCTTCATGCTTCAGCTGGTCTCCGAAATGCTCACGGACACACTGGTACAGCGGAGTGATGATTGCAGTGGTATTTCCTGTCCGGTTTAATGCAGGCGGAAGGGAAAAAGCGACATCTGCAAGACCTCCGGACTTGCTGAATGGGGCACATTCGCTGGTTACAAACAAAATCTTCATGGAAATACTCCTTTTCGTTTTGCGAACGAATCGTCGATTGTCTTAAACTATAGTATACCGAATCGGGGCGGGAATAATCAACCCTTTTTGGCAAAAACCGGACCGTGAAAAAACGGATGATTCAGAAGAAACTGCCGTCAGCCATGGTTTCCGGAACCGGCATATTCCGGCGGTATTCCGAAAGATTTTTCGGTTCAGGAAGGCGTGAAAGGAAAAATGGGGGAAGGGAACGCTCCGGGAGGGCGTTCTTTTTTGCCCGGGCGGGAAGAGGGAAAACCGGGAAGGGAATTTCCGGGAGAGGTTCCCGGAACAGGCCGGAAGGGAGAAGGAAGGAGGAATTTCGGATTGCTGCGGGAGCTGGGGACCATCTATCCACCATTCTTTGAAATAATATGCAAACAATTGCATAATATGATTGAGACAAAGAAAACAGGAAAAAAGAAAAACTCCCCAAAAATGCAGGACTGAAGAATCTGCCATGCATTTATGAATAGGAGAATCCACGGAATACTGCGGACCTCAAACAGCGGAAAGATGTGTATAATGTGTGTGATAACAGGGATAATTGGCACTGTTATAGACAGTTCATATATAACAATACATGAAATGATGGTAAAAATGCTGAAATTTACATTTTAACGCTTTATTGCATTAAAATGTAAAAGAAAAAGATTGACAAGAAAACGGCGCGAGAATATAATACGCCTGTTCTTGCAGGAAATGAAAAAAGATATTGCATAGACAGATGGAGGAAAACAATGAAAAGGATTGCATTGATTTTAACGGCCATGCTGCTGGTCGCCGTCCTGGCATCCGCAGATGCAGCAACTGTCGGTATCTGCCAGCTGGTTCAGCATGAAGCGCTGGACGCGGCTACCCAGGGCTTTAAGGACGCTCTCCTTGCGAAAATGCCGGACGTCACGTTTGATGAGCAGAATGCAAGCGGTGACAACGTCAACTGCGCTACCATCATGAATCAGTTTGTTGCCAACGGCGTGGACCTGATTCTGGCCAATGCCACCGCTCCGGTTCAGGCAGGTGTTGCGGCAACCGCAGACATCCCGATCCTGGGCACCTCTGTCACGGATTATGCCACTGCCCTCGGAGTGAAGGAGTTTAACGGCACCAGCGGTATCAACGTATCCGGCACCACCGATCTGGCTCCGCTGGACGGACAGGCGGAAATGATCAGGGAACTGTTCCCGGAAGCCAAGACCGTGGGCCTGTTCTACTGCTCCGCAGAAGCCAATTCCCTGTATCAGGTCAATACGATCCGCACCTATCTCGAAGCGATGGGAATGACCTGCGTGGACCTGGCCTTCACGGATTCCAACGATGTAGCATCCGTTGCCCAGCGGGCCACGGATGAGGTGGATGTGCTCTACATTCCCACCGATAACACGGCAGCCGCCTACACCGAGACCATTGCGAACGTGGTTGTTCCGGCAAAGCTTCCGGTTATTGCAGGCGAGGAAGGCATCTGCCGCGGCTGCGGCGTGGCAACGCTGACCATTTCCTACTATGACCTTGGTTTTGCAACCGGTGAAATGGCCTATGAAATTCTGGCAAACGGAGCGGACATCAGCACCATGCCGGTGCAGACGGCCCCGCAGTTTACCAAGAAGTATAATGCAGCCAATGCGGAAGCACTGGGTGTGACCATTCCGGAAGGATACGAGGCCCTGTAAATAAGAGGGATAACTGAACATTTCCGAGACCAGGGAGGAGCTTTCAGGCTCTTCCTTGGTTTCGTCATTGCATTGATTCTTGGGAGGAACGACCTTTGGAAATTGTAAAACTGCTGAATGCAATGCCCGGTGCAGCAGCACAGGGCCTGATATGGGGACTGATGGCGATAGGGGTTTATATTACCTACCGGATTCTGGATGTGGCGGACCTTACGGTAGATGGAAGCATTGCGACGGGCGGTGCGGTTGCAGCGGTACTGATTACCAGCGGATGCAATCTCTATGTTGCCCTGATAGCGGCATTTGCTGCAGGAATGGTGGCAGGACTGGCAACCGGCCTGTTTCATACGGGCATGGGAATCCCCGCTATCCTGGCGGGCATTCTGACACAGCTCGGGCTGTATTCCATCAATCTCCGCATTATGGGAAACAAAGCCAATATGGCCATCAGTGTCAACAATTTCAAGCTTCTTGTTTCCTCCCGGAATGTGAGACAGCTTTCCCTGCAGAATCCGATTCTGATCCTGGCCATCTGCACGGTGATCCTGATCTGCCTCATGTACTGGTTCTTCGGCACGGAGTTCGGCTGTTCCCTCCGGGCGACCGGTGCGAACGGCCACATGGCGCGCGCACAGGGAATCAATACAGAGCGCAATAAGGTCATCGGCCTCATGATCAGCAATGGCATTGTTTCACTTTCCGGCGCACTGCTCGCCCAGTACCAGGGATTTGCAGATGTGGGCATGGGCAGGGGCGCGATTGTCATCGGTCTTGCCGCGGTGATTATCGGCGAGGTTGTCTTTGCTAAACTGTTCCATAATTTCGCCTTGAAGCTCCTGGCTGTTTCCATCGGTGCCATTATCTATTACATGGTGATCCAGGTGGTCCTGTGGGCAGGCCTGAATACCAATGATCTGAAGCTGCTTACGGCACTGGTGGTGGGTATTTTCCTGGCGATTCCGTACTGGCGGAACCAGCTGAGGAGCCGCACGCTGAATGTGCGGAAAGGAGAAGACCATGCTTAAGATTCATCACATTGCCAAGACATTCAACCCCGGAACGATCACGGAGAAAAAGGCCCTGCTCGATGTGGACCTGCATCTGGCGCCGGGAGATTTTGTAACGGTGATCGGCGGCAACGGAGCCGGCAAGTCCACGATGCTCAATGCAATTGCAGGGGCGTTCCCGGTAGACCGCGGAAGCATTGAAATCGGAAACGTGGACGTGACCAGGCTGCCGGAGTACAAACGGGCAAAATATCTGGGACGGGTGTTTCAGGACCCGATGACCGGAACTGCAGCCACCATGAACATCGAGGAAAATATGGCACTGGCGATGCGCCGGGGCCAGAAGCGCATGCTGCGCTGGGGAATCAGTGCCATGGAAAGGCAGATGTACCGGGAACAACTGGAAATGCTCGGACTAGGCCTGGAAGACCGCATGAGCAGCAAGGTGGGACTGCTTTCGGGAGGACAGCGGCAGGCACTGACGCTCCTGATGGCGACCCTGAGGACGCCGAAGCTGCTGCTGCTGGATGAACATACGGCGGCACTGGATCCCAAGACGGCGGCAAAAGTACTGGAGCTCACGGAAAAGATCGTAAACAATCAGAAGCTCACGGCTATGATGGTCACGCACAATATGCGGGATGCCATTGCCATCGGCAACCGGCTTGTCATGATGAATGAGGGAAGGATTGTCGTGGATGTGCAGGGTGAGCAGAAAAAGCGCCTGACCCGCCAGGATCTGATGAATCTCTTTGAACAGGCAGCCGGAAAGGAACTGGATGGAGACCGGCTGCTGCTATCCTGAATTACAAAAAAAGCTGGTCCTGATGGATCAGCTTTTTTGCAGGGGCAGGAAGAATTCAGGCAGAGGGAAGGCCGGAGCGAAGAAGTGCCACGGCGTCTATCCGGGTCCCTTTTCCCGCTGCGTCATGCCAGTAAACGGGCAGCTCAGGAACAATGTCTTCGGTCCATTCCGGAAGGGAGCAGGGAAGCTGCAGCGCATGGGGCTCCGCATTCCGGATGACGGAGACGTAATCCCGGATGCACGTCAGCGGACGGTTCAGGAGGACGCCGGAAAGACAGCTGCGGGACATGCGGCCTGCGTGATGGTTGTCGGAACCTGCAGTAATCGGAAGATTCCGCAGCCGGGCATAGCGCATTCCGGAAATGTTCCAGCGCAACTGGTTGCCGGCATTGAAGCCTTCAATGCCGTCTGCCAGGAAGGGAGAAAGATGAATGGCGGAGATATAGGAAGCAGCCCGGAAAGGGTGCGCCTGGACCACGCAGCCGCCGGCGGCATGAACCTGCTCGTACTGCGTCTTCCGGTCCCAGTTTCTGACTTCCGGATGCTGCAGAAGCCATTCCTTGCTGAGGCCGTAGACCAGGTAATCATCCCCGTCAAATGTTTCTTCCCATCCGAAAAAGACAGGAAGGCCCAGCCGGATGCCGGCATCCAGTGCATCCTCGTAACCGGAACAGAAGCGGTTTACGAATTCCGTCCAGGGAAGAGAGCGGTCGATGCCGCAGTTGCCGTGCCAGAAGTGATCCGTGATGATGATGCCGGAATAACCGAAATCCAGATAGCGAC
>CAMVHE010000144.1 GCA_947167215.1 uncultured Clostridia bacterium | reverse complement strand
GAACAGGTCATGTGGCCCTGATCCCATATCCCGAAAGCCGCCCCATTGAAAGCGATACGTTTTCAATGGGGCGGTTTTGCATGTTTATACTCAGTTTTCTGCGCCTCTTCCGGTCATCTGAAAGCGAGAGGATCGTATCCGCTTATCCATCTGCTAACTGAAGCGGAACACTTTCCGGAAAAGCCTCAGACATCCCAGCGCGCATCCCTGGCCACTGTAATGCACCGGTATTCCGGGGAATACGGGCGCGTTGCATCCTCTTCCGTCGCCGGGCGGCAGGCGCAGTAGAAATGATACAGGTGCTGTCCGTCATACAGAATGCCCGGCTTGTGAGCATGGATCTGATCCACGGACTTCCGCGTGCCGATGGTCAGAATGGGGACAGGAAACTTTCTCCAGGTTTTCAGGTCATCACTGACGGCCAGTCCCTCACAGGCCGAAAGATTCCCCAGCCCGTAATAATACATCACCCACTGACCGGCTCTGCTGTCGTAAAACACAGCCGGATCCGAGGCAAACACGCTGTCCCACGCGCCGGGCTGCACAGGCAGTACCGGATTGCCGGGATTCCGTTCCCAGTGCATCAGATCCCTGGACGTGGCAAACCCCGTCTGCTCAATCCAGCCCTGTGCCGTTTCATCGGTTTTCGCGTTGTAGAACAGATAAAAGGTGCCCTCGTGTTCCATAAGCCATCCCTTGTACAGACCGCCGTGTTCCCATGCCTTCCCGTCCTTCCAGGAAAGAATGGGATCACCGGCAAAGTGCCAGTCCAGAAGATTTTCATCTTCCGTCCAGGCAAGGCCGATTTCCGCCGCGCCATTTTCATACCCGGCATTGGGATAGGAATGGTAGATCATCCAGTATCTGCCAAACGCTTTTTTCAGTTTTCTGGGCCCGAACAGATCATTTTCCATCAGAAGACCCGTGCCCGCCATACCCACCTTGTCCCAGTCCCGGTTGGCACCGCGCCGGAGAATCACCCCCTGTTTTTCCCAGTGAACCAGATCATCCGACACCGCCAGTCCTGTCTGATACCCCGTGCCGTCAAAGCCCACAAACAGCATATAGTACCGTCCCTGATGCATAAAAGGCGTGGGACAGTCCACAGCATTCCTGTCAAAGCGTCCTTCCACACCCGTGCCGGCCAGCACGGGTTTTCCATATTTGTAAGGCGTCAGAAGATGCTCGATATTCATGGTTTCTCCTCCATCAGTTCCACCGGTGAGAGCAGATAGCTGGGCCGCACCAGATAGTTGTCCGTCCATTCATCCCCGGAAGTGCGGAACGCATCCGGACCATACCACTTGTAATCCGGATTGGCATTGTGCAGTGTTCCAAATCCATTATAGCGGCTGCCGCAGGCCAGGATCTCGATTTCGTGTTCCCCCTGCGTCAGCTGCGGCAGCTTCACGCTAAACGGCTGCCAGGCGATCAGGCCTGCCTTCGCCCCGTCCACGTACACTTCCGCCACAGGGCACGCCATATGCGGAATGTGCAGGTACAGCTGCTTCTCTTCGTCCTCCACACGGATCCGGAACCGGTATCGCACATTGCCCGTATAGAACGGCAGTCCCTGACGCGTCAGATCGTCCAGGAAAAGGCGCCTGCATGGTTCTGTCAGCGTCAGACAGGTACCCGTGACACGCACGCCGAAGGTACCAAGGATATACATTGCCTCCAGGTTGGTTCTCCTTGTGAGCGGCACCCGCAGTCTGATGGTGTTTTCCCCCGTCCGGACATCCGGCAGAGGCAGGGTCTGAATGGCTTCGTCCACATACCAGCCATCCGGCTTGGATGTGATCCTTTCGCCGTTCATCTCAATTTCCGCGTTCTCCGGCTGTTCCATGGCCAGGCGCAGCCCGGAAAAATCCCGTTCCGCAGAGAAACGGAAGCACAGCTCTGCCGTATGCTCCGCTTTTTCCTGCGGGAGCAGCCAGGGCTGCACGGAATTGCCGTTGCGCACAGGCAGACCCGCTGCCGTCCGCAGCGCATTGTCGGCCCGGAGAATGTCATCCGTGCCCATCCAGGGGCCATGGTCCAGCGCATATTCGCACCGGTCAAGCAGCAGCGCATTCGGCTCCTCCAGGGTAAAATCCTCCGTCTCCGACAGTTTCATGAACGCCGCCATGCGCTTTTTCTCAGGGGAAGGCGCGGCACAACTGCCCGGGACCAGGTGCAGAAGCAGGCTGTCCTGCGCATCGCAGGCCCAGACCAGTTCCGTCCAGCCGCCTGACTGGATGCCGCCCATTTCCGCAATGCTCCCCTCCAGGGCGTTCATGCAGTATATGCGCCATCTGCCCTTCAGGCGCACCCGATAGGTACGCGGCAGGGCAGGCTTTTCATCCTTCACATGGCAGAGGAATACATAGCGATCCTCTCCGTCCTGCCGTATCTGGCAGAACAGATTGTCCGACAGCCGTCCGGTTTTCTGATTCCGAACTTCCACTTCCCGCTCCTCCCGGAGCGTATTCAGCAGGGTTGCCCGTTCCATGGGCAGGTGTACGCCGGAAGTCCACAGTCTTTCGGCCCGATCCGAGCGTTCCCCGTCCACCAGCTCCGGCGCGCCGCCCAGCCAGATCAGCTTTCCGCCCGCCTTTTCAAAGGCCGACAGTCTCTCAAGCGTGGATGAGCGCAGCGTGATCACCGGCGGCACGATGACCGTGTCGTAGCTGCATACCCCCACCCGAAGCGGATACGTGCCTTCCGGGCACATTTCCGGCAGCATGGCCTCGGACAGATAGTCATAATCCACGCAGCCGTACAGGAGCCACTGGGCCAGATGTTCAAACTGCTCATCCATCTGTTCCCGTCTTTCCAGCGTCTGATCATTGGGCCCGAACAGCAGCCAGAAGGATTCAATGGGGTGTACCACCGCCACATGCGCAACTGCCCTTCCCCGGGTGAGCACCGTATTCACCCGGGCAAAGTATGCCTCCAGGCCCGCATACTGCCGCCACCAGGGCGACTGCCAGCCAATGGCCGCCGGCCAGTCACGCTTCGCCTCGCCGCCCATGCTCATAAACGCCAGGTGATGCACACGGGTGGTGACGCCCAGGGCGGCCAGCCAGTCCCCCTGCAGCTTATGCTGGCGGAAGGTGACATCCCATTCCAGCACCCCGTACATCTCGCACACAAGCCCGCCGCGGCCTTTCTGGCGCCGGACCGATTCCGCCTGCTTGGCCGTTGTCAGTTCCAGCTGGCCGGCCAGAATATCGATGCCGGGCAGCTGCTGACTCCGGTACTGCCGCATGGTTTCCCCCAGCGCCAGAGTCTGGGAGTACAGGGTACGTTCCGACAGGAAATGTCCGGTATAGGCCATGCCGTGCTCAGCGCACCAGGTCCCGATCCTGTCTCCGTAGGACACGGCGAACCGCTCCGTCACATGCTCATGATACCGGTACCTCCATACGCTGAAGCCCTCTGGCAGTTCCCAGACAAGCTCCGGCAGTATATCCAGAAGTTCTGTCCCGTACGCTTCCCGGAACGTGTCATTCATGTCATCCGTCCAGGCCAGCGTGGCACGTCCGGACCCGGCCGAAGGCATGCAGTACTTGCCCTTCATGTGTGGTTCGTCGGTAAAGATGGCGGGCACACTTTCCCCGATATGTTCCTTCAGCGCCGCAGCATACTTCTCATGCGTCACCTGCAGGAACGCGTCCACTGCCCGGGGATTGAACACATCCACATAGGTTTCCCCGTTGAACCAGGGACTTTCCTCCATCAGCTCCACGCAGGCATGCACATTGCCGCCGGCCGGCACTCTTTTATAGGAAGAAAGGCAGCCGTTCTCAAGCTCAATCTGATAATCGCACAGAATGTATCCCCTGGGCTTTTCGCCCGCTTCCACGGCCTTGTCAAAGTCTTCCCTGCTTTCACAGTATCCGGTAAGCACATGATCCGAGAGCACGATGTATCTAGCGCGGAAACGGACATCCTTTGTGACCAGGCCGCCCGCCACCCCGGAGGGGAACCGCTCCTCATCATACAGCCAGCAGCTCATGCCCCTCTTCCGGAGCTCCTCCTCCGCAAAGCGGACAAGCTTCATATATTCATCGGACAGGTACGGAACATCCATGCCGGTTCTCGGATGCACCATGGCACCGCCCATGCCCATCTGCCGGAAATATTCCACCTGCCGGCGTATTCTGTCTTCTGTCACCCTGCAGTTCCACGCCCAGAACGGAACCCCGCGATACCTTGCCGGGGGATCTGAAAAAATCTGATCCGACAGAGGATTTTCCTGCCTGGTATTCATGACCCTGTGCTCCCTTCACTTGTTTACTAAATATTTTGGCTCTGTTTATAAAACGGACTCCGTGAAAATCTTTCCGTCTGAACACGGCTTTCTGCTACAGTTTCCATCCGATTTCGGATTAACATTTGCTAAACTGCAGAAAAACGTGGTTTATCTTTCCGAATAAGATAATTATCCGCAAAGGAAGTATTTCCTGCCTGGTAAACAAGAGTAATATTTATTTAGTGCTAAAAAATTATATAAAAGCTCCGAAAATCTTCACAAAATTTCTTGTTAAATTGCTTATTCTGGATTGAATTATTGCCATTTAGTCTATTCACGTCCAATTACCTGTGCGCTATAATTCGTGGCGTAAGCTATTTCTGTTTAGTTTTGTTTAGTTAAATTGTTTCGTTTCGGATGAGAGGAGAATGCAAATGAGCAGTACGTCATCCATGCATATAATCACCCGGAAAACGCCGTGGGAGCGTCTGAAAAAGTGGTTCCGTATTCTCTGGCAGCAGAAAGCGCTGATCGCTCTGTGTCTCCTGCCTCTGGCCATGGTCATCATCTTCCAGTATGTGCCCATGTACGGCGTGCTGATCGCCTTCAAGAAATACAAGCCCCGGCGCGGCATCTGGGGCAGTGCATGGCTGGATCCCTGGTACAAGAACTTTCAGGAATTCTTCAACAACGTGAACTGCGGGAGCATCCTGAAGCAGACCCTGAAAGTCGGCGTGTTCTCTCTTCTGTTCACCTATCCCATGCCCATCATCCTGGCCCTGATGCTCAATGAAGTGAAGCTGAACTGGTTCAAGCGCTCCGTGCAGACCATTTCCTATCTGCCCCACTTCATTTCCATCGTGGTCATCTGCTCCATGCTGAACACGTTCGGTTCCCTGGACGGCCTGTTCAACAATATCCGGGCGCTCTTCGGCATGGAACGGATCAACATGAACGCAGGCACGGCCTATTTCATGCCCATGTTCATCGGGTCAGCCATATGGCAGGGCATAGGATGGGGCAGCATCATCTACCTGTCGGCTCTTTCCAACGTGGACACTTCCCTTTACGACGTGGCCAACATCGACGGCGCAACCCGCTTCCAGAAAATCCGGCATATCTGCCTGCCCGCTATCCTGCCTACCACCACTGTCGTGCTCATCCTGAACACCGGCAATATTTTCACCCAGGATTACACCAAAATCCTCCTGATGATGAACGAGACCAACCGTATGGACCTGGAAGTCATTTCCACCTATGTATACCGCATCGGCATTCAGGACGGACGCTTCGAGTTCGCCACAGCCGTCAACCTGTTCGTCTCCGTCATCAGCCTGATCCTGGTGGTGGGCACCAACTACGTGGTCCGCTATATCGACCCTGAACAGAGCATCTGGTAAGGAGGGAGATCATCATGAGTCAGAAATCCGCATTCAGACGGAAGAACAGAATCAGGATCGGCGGCGTGACCTTTGATGCAGTGCTAATTCTCCTGCTCCTGATCTTCTGCGTCATCATTCTTTACCCGTTCCTGAACGTCATCGCCGTATCCCTTTCCTCCAGCCGCATGATCACCCGCGGCGCGGTGGGCATCCTGCCCCGGGAGCTGAATGTGAAGGGCTATGAAATCGTGTTCTCCCAGCCCGCCATTTATACCGCCTATCTCTGGACGCTGTGGTACTGCGTGCTGTTCACCGTGCTCAATGTCAGCCTCACGGCCTGCCTGGGCTATGCCCTGTCAGTGCAGGAGTTCAAGCTCAGGGGATTTTTCAGCCTGATTCTGCTGATTACCATGTTTTTCAACGGCGGCACGATTCCTTCCTACCTGAACATCCGCAACCTGGGACTGATGAACACCACCTGGGCCCTGGTCCTGCCCACCTGCGTATCCGCCTGGAACGTCTTCATGTACCGCTCCTTCTTCAAGGGCATTTCCCACGAAATCCGGGAAGCGGCACTGATTGACGGGGCCGGTGAATTCCGCATTCTGGTCAGCATCATCCTTCCCCTGTCCAAGGCGCTGATCGCCTCCTTCTCACTGTTCGCCATCGTCGGCATGTGGAACAGCTACTTCAGCGCCTTGCTCTACATCAAGGATGCTTCCCGCCAGCCCATTCAGATGATCCTGCGCTCCATCGTGTTCACCACCAACGCCATGGGCTCCACCTTCGGCAGTGACGCCAACGTGATGCTCACCAACGGCTCCGTGAACCCGCTGAATGTGCAGTACGCCTGCCTCGTGGCCACCATCGCGCCGCTGCTGCTCATCTATCCCTTCATTCAGAAGTATTTCGAACAGGGCATGCAGGTGGGTGCCGTAAAGGGCTGATGCACCCCGTTTCCCTCAGACCAAGATTTTTTCCGCGTTTTCACGCGGCAAAAATAAAAAAACAAGGAGGATTCACCATGAAAAAGACACTTGCACTGGTACTCGCGCTCGCTCTTATGCTGGGCTGCATGTCCTTCGCATCCGCCGAAGGCACCATGAACCGTGAAGGTCTTACCTTCCCCGAGCTTCCCGACAACACCCTGAAGCTCACCGTTTCCACCGCCAATTTCGGCACCGATCAGCTGCCCACCAAGATGCAGAAGCTGTGGCAGGAAAAGATGGAAGCCTACCTGGGCTGCAAGCTGGACATCACCTGGCAGGTTCAGCCCTGGAACGATTTCCGCTCCAATGAGTCCGTGGCTCTGGCCGCGGGCGACCTGGCCGACATCAGCACCTATTCCCAGGGACCCCTGGTGAACGGCTACGGCGCTGACGGTGATGTGCTGAACATCAACGATTATGCCGATTATCTGGTATACTATCCCGAATTCGTCAAAGGCCATGTGGGCGGCCAGGCCGGCGTGAACAACGAGGACGGCTCCTCCTATGTGTTCTGGGACGGCTATGAAAACGATCTGAACCTGGCCGGCGGCCAGAGCTTCTCCGCTTATGCCTACCGCTTCGACGTGCTCAAGAAGTATGATCTGAAGCCCGCCACCAACTGGGAAGAGTTCAAGACCCTGTGCGCTTTCCTGAAGGAAAAGATTGACGCCGGCGAAATTGAAAACGCCAAGTACGTCATGTCCAACGGCGCTTCCTGGATGGCTTTCTACCGCGGCTTTGTCGGCACCTTCCACACCTGGGACACCACCTACTGGAACGGCACCGAATGGGCTTTCGGTCCTGTGGAAGAGAATTTCCGCACCATGCTCAAGGAAATCCGCGGCCTCTATGAAGCCGGCTACATTGATCCCGAGTATGCCACCGACGCTTCCTGCGACGCCAAGGCTGCCAACGGCAACATCCTGATCGTGCCCACCAACTGGGCCGGCTCCGTGCAGTCCTGGAACCAGTCCAAGGTTTCCGAGGATATGGAGTGGGGCCTGGCCTACCTGCCCTCCTCCGAGTTCGGCACTGCCTGGAAGTGGGGCTCCAAGCTGAGCGGCAAGAACCTCGGCACCACCCTGACCATGGGCATTATCATCAGCGCTGACACCGAGTATCCCGAATGGGTGGTCCGCCTGGTGGACTATCAGTACTCCGAAGACATCTACAAGATGCTGAACTGGGGCATCGAAGGCGAAGACTTTGTGACCCTGGAAGACGGCACCCGCACCTATGTGGACAGCGTTCTGAACGCTGAAAACCCCGGCCAGGAACTGGCTGACCGCGGCATCATGTCCTCCGGCAGCGCCCGCACCGGCATCCCGTTCGTTCCCCAGATCTTCTCCACCATTCTGCAGTACAGCGCAACCGAGCCCTGGTGGTCCCCTGAAAAGGGCTACTATGACGGCAAGTACTGGATCGACACCGCTGTCAACGGCGGCCCCGATTCCATTTCTCCCTATGACCGCGCTCCTCTGACCAAACTGAC
>CAMVHE010000143.1 GCA_947167215.1 uncultured Clostridia bacterium | reverse complement strand
AGATGATGCTCCTACGGTCGCTGATCAGCTTAATGACAAAAATTCTCTCTTAAATTAAAGTCTGTGAATATGCGTGCGGAGGCCGAACGGGGGAGTGAAGTATTATTTCAGCTTCCTGTTGGAACGGTTGTTTCGGTGCTGGACGATGGAGGCACTTGGAGTAAAGTATCCTATTCTGGAAAGACCGGGTATATTCAGAGCAGATACCTTACCTCTGAAAAGACCGAAGCAGTTCGCAACACCACGACTTCAGAGACTGCTATAGCGTATATTACAAGTTCAAACGGAGGCGCAGTTCATCTTCGAAAGACAGATTCCAGAAGTTCAGAAAGTCTGGCGCTGCTGGAGGTGGGCACTAAGGTCACGGTTGTCAGGCGTGAAAACAGCTGGAGTCAGGTGCGGGTCGACGGGAAAAACGGGTATGTCATGAATCAGTACTTATCGTCCAAGAAACCTGACATCACTCCTGCACCTACCGCAACGCCGGCACCGGAAGGTCAGGGTACTACTGAGGTAAATGCTACGGCTTATGTATCAAGCCAGAATGGAAAGGCAGTCAGAATCCGAAAAGGTCCAGGAACAGGTTATACAGTGATTGGTTCAGCAGATGTTGGAACCGTTGTTCAGGTTTTGAAACGCGAAAACAGATGGAGCCAGATACAATATGGAAACGTAAATGGTTATATCATGACTCAGTATCTGTCTGCCACCAAGCCGGAAATCACTCCGGAACCGGCAGCAACGGAAGATACGGCGCTGAACTACAAAATGTATGTTGTCAGTTCTAACGGAAAACCTGTCAATGTCCGTGCGAAAGCATCCACGTCATCGGCTGTTGTCATGGCTTTGTTTGTAGGCACTGAAGTGAGGGCTGGATCCACCAAAAACGGATGGAGAAAAATTCAGTCAGGTGATATTCAGGGCTATATGAAAAGCCAGTACTTATCAGAAACGAAGCCGATCATTACAGCAGCCCCTGCGGTTACGCCGACAGCTACCCCTGAACCTGTAAGTGACGACAAAGAACAGAGCTTTTCACAGTATACGGCTTATGTAAAGAGCAGCAATGGAAAATCCGTGAATGTCAGGCAGGGAGCAGGAAAGAATACAAAAGTTTTGACAAGTCTTTCTCTTGGAACAAAGGTTACTGTAATCGGAAAAGAAGGAGAATGGAGCAGGATATCCTGGGGAAGCCAGGATGGTTATATGCTGAGTACATATCTGACGACGGAAAAACCGGCTGAGACCACTGAAACTCCGGGCTGGAAACCCACTGGTCCGGTGAGAGCATATATAGCCAGCAAACGGGATTATGCCATTAAGACGCGGTCGGGGCCTGGCGCCAGCTATTCAGTGGCAAAGACTTACATTGTTGGGACAATGGCCACAGCGCTGGAAAATGTCGGCGAATGGACCAAAATCAGGGTTTCAGGTGAAGAATCATTTATCCTGACTTCTAATCTGGCAAGTACTGGCGGTGAAGCATTGCCGAACTCTGACGGACGGTTGATTCGATATCTTAAGTCTGTAAACGGCAGTGTAAAACTGCGGCGGGCGAAACAGGCTGATTCGGATGTGCTGGGAACATATTCCAATGGAATGGCAATTATTGTCATGTCCCAGAATGCTGAAGAAGGCTGGGCATATGTGAAGATCGGGAATAAGAGCGGATATATTGATATTGCTGATATGGCCAGAAAATATTGATTGGGACGGGATTGCCCTGATATCGTTGATAGGATGCAGCCCGGCCGGATGAGAAATCGTTTTCAAAGTGACTATGGGCAGAGATGAAGGTCAGGGAACCTTTGACAGCATGGCAGTACAGCGCAAATAGCCTGAAAAGTTCTCTGCACCGGACCATAACTTTCCATTTCAGCACATAAAAAAAGCACTTGACATGTATGCGGGAGAAATGTATAATACCAATGTTGCGTTTCGAACGCATACACTTGCAGAGTTGGCTGAGTGGTCTAAGGCGCACGACTGGAAATCGTGTGCGGGCTTATACCCCGCCCAGGGTTCGAATCCCTGACTCTGCGCGCAGTTAGTGCAGTCATTGAAAGTGGCTGCACTTATTTTTGTACTAAAAACCCGTCCTCTTTCAGGACGGGTAGATTACGATATTTTCCAGAAGGATCTGGAACCAGGCTTTATGTTCGGTGCCTGCCCGGGGCAATGAGAGATGCTTATATGGCTCCCTTGTACGGCATGAACTGCCTGACAGAATAAAACAATTATTGAAACTGCTTTTGTACAGCATAGCATTCGGGGGATCCCTGCGATGCGTTGATAAAACGCTGATGAAGAACATTGTATTCTCTGTTTGACAGTTCAGCCAAAAACAGAGAAAGCTGTTCACGTTCATGATTTCCTGCTTCATGCCCCGGATAGGCACAGACTGTACACACACCACCGGGAAGCAGCAATGTGAGAGCCTGTTTCAATGCTTCAAAGGTACTGTCCCAGACCGTTGTGATCCTCTTATCTCCTCCGGGAAGCCAGCCAAGATTGAACACCACTGCAGAAACAGGCTCATGAACATATTGGCTTATATGGGCATGACTGTCATGGATTAAGGTGCAGCGGTCTGACAGTCCCTGTTCCTGCAGTTTCCTTTGGGCTGAACTTATGGCCTGTTCCTGAATGTCAAATCCATACACATGTCCTCGTTCGCCAACAAGACGGGCGAGATCACAGGTGTCATGTCCGTTTCCAACCGTGGCATCGATAACGGTATCTCCTGGAAGGATTACCTTGGCACGAATCTCCGCAGCGAGATAACGCGCGGATCTCAATTCATATCTGTCCATATTACAATTCCTTCAGCTTTCGAATCTCTGATTCTGTCAGCTTTCTCCAATGGCCGCGCTCCAAGTCGCCCAACTGAATAGGTCCGAACCCAACCCGCTTCAGCTGAACCACCTGATGTCCTACGGCCTCAAACATCCGGCGGACCTGACGGTTTCTTCCCTGATGTATGGTTACCAGCACAATCGTATCAAATGCTTCCTCACGTATTACGACAACTTCGGCCGGGCTTGTCAGTACTCCATCCAGGGCAACGCCGTTTTTCAGATGTTTGATTTCGTCCTGTGACAGATGGTTGCTCACCTTCACCCAGTATTTTTTGGGAACTTCATGACTGGGATGAAGCATGCTCTGCATAAGATCACCGTCATTTGTCAGGAGCAGAAGGCCTTCACTGTCGTAGTCCAGCCGCCCCACAGGAAACAGACGCACAGGATAATCCCAAAACTTATCCATGACAGTAGGACGGCCTTCCGGATCAGAAACCGTTGTCACTTCTCCAATCGGCTTGTGATAGGCAATGTAATGCTTTTCTTTCTCCGGTGTGATCTGCTTTCCGTCCACTGCAATTCTGTCTTTTTGTTCATCGATCAAAAAGCCCATCTCTGTGATCTTTTTGCCGTTAACAGTAACATGGCCGTCTGCGATCAGGGATTCTGATGCGCGCCTGGATGCCACTCCGCATGCAGCCATGTATTTTTGAAGTCTCATCATAGTTCTTTTTTCATCCTTTCTGGCGATAAAAAATCAGTTGACATGTTCTCTGAGATATCGGCTTTTGGAGTTCTTCCGGAGTAACCGCATCAGCCATGCGGTCTATTCCCTGAAGATGAAATCCTGTATGCTCGCAGAATTGGCAGGCAACCGCATTCTGATCGTTTGTGACAAGACGCAGACCTGCCAGTCCTGCTTTTTCAGCATAATCCACATTGGCATCAATCAGGGCTTTTCCGGCATACTGGCGGCGAAATTGAGCATCGACACGTATATCGAGAATTTCAAGCCAGTTTCCAGAAGGCGTGACAGAAGAAGTACAGGTTCCGATAATCTTTCCGTCCATATATGCGCCAAACAGAATACAGGACGATAGGTCTGTCCATGATTTTGCTGGGCAATTGAGCCATTTTGCCTCAGCGGCCGGCAGATATGATAACGAAAAACCGGCACGTGATATGCGGACAAGCACATCTTCGCCTACCAGAGAACGGTCCGCATTCTTGAGTAGTTCCTGGGTTTGCAGTCTCTTAATGTATAGCATCTTTATCTCCATTGCATCAGGGCAAAATCTGGATAAGACTTGATGAGCTGCTGGGGGGCATTGATCAGGTATCCTTTTTGGGCGATGGAAAGCATAGGGATATCATGTTTGGAGTCTCCAAAGGCTTTTGCTATGGAAAAGCTTTCTTCTGGAGAAAGGTTAAGAAACTCACGAATTCTCTTTACCTTTTCTACACCTTTACAATTGGCGTGAATATGTCCGGTGTAAATATGGTCAACAGCCTCACATTCTGTTGCGATGACGGCATCTGCCGGAATATAGTTCAGGAGATGCTTCATATAGATATTCGGTGATGCAGACACGATAACAACAGTGCAGCTGTCTTTTTTTAGCCGGCGTATTTCGTCGATACCATCTTTATACAGACGCGGCACAAGGTGGAGCTTTACAAAGTCAGCACAGAAAGAATCAAGTTCTTCCATGCGTCTGCCTTTGATGAAGGACAGGGTATGCTCCTTGGCACGGACAAGCCGTCTGGGAAAAAGCATCTGGGAGATATATCCGAAGCCCGCCCGCAAATACTGCACAGGCGGGGCAATGCCCTGCTTAACAGCGAACTGCAGAAATGGCAGTATGGAATCTCCCGGGCAGAGCGTGCCGTCAAAATCAAATGCAGCCAGCGGGTATGCTTTCATCAGTATGGACACGGCCTTTCGAGTCTTTGATGTGTGTATTCAAAGTCGCCATTTACTTTGCTCTGCATGGTCTGTCCGTGACCGATGAGCTTATATTTATAAGTCGTAAGGCCTTCCATTCCCATGGGACCACGGGCGTGTATTTTCCCGGTTGCGATTCCGACTTCTGCTCCAAACCCATATACAAAACCGTCAGCAAATCTGGTGGAACAGTTGACATAGACACTGCTGGAATCCACCTGAGACAGGAAAATGGAAGCATGGTCTTCGTTATGAGTGACTATGCAGTCTGTGTGATGGGAACCATAATGATTAATATGATTTATGGCTGCTTCAAGCGTCGGGACAACAGCAATGGAAAGCTTATAGTCCAGATACTCTGTTGACCAGTCTGCATCACATGCCGGCTCGCAGCCGATAATACTGCATGCGACAGGATCACCGACCAGCTGAACATGTGCGCGTTCAAAGGCTTTGGCTGCCTGAGGAAGAAATGTACTGGCAATGTCTTTATGCACCAGAAGGGTTTCCTCTGCATTGCAGACAGATACATTTTGAATCTTGCTGTCAACGGCTATATTCAATGCCATATCCAGGTCTGCATCGTTATCGATGTAAACATGACAGATGCCGTCAGAATGCCCGAGTACAGGAATTCTGGTGTTTTCTTTGATATACCGGACAAGAGCGTTGGAACCGCGGGGAATAATCAGATCAATGCATTCGTCTTCCTGCAGCATTTTCTTGACATCATCCCGGGTTTCCAGTAGCAGAGCAAAATCACGCGGAATACCGGCGGATTCTGCGGCATCCTGAAGAATACTGCAGAGCACACGATTGGTGTTTCTGGCCTCAGTACCACCCTTCAGCAAAACTGCATTCCCGCTTTTTAATGTGAGGGAGGCAATCTGTACCAGCGCATCCGGGCGGCTCTCAAAAATGACACCGATTACGCCTATAGGGCAGGTAACCCTGTACAAATCCAGGCCGGGGGTGATTTCCTCGGAAAGTGTTGTGATACCGAGCGGGTCTTTTGATGCAGCTACATCTTCAAGACCTTTGCATACCTGGGCCAGTTTGGACTCATCAAACCGAAGCCGCTTTTTTAACGGCGCAGGCAGATTACTGGCTTCGGCAGCATCCAGGTCCAGTTGATTATTCTGGAAAATGAGCTCTTTCCGTTTTATTAATGCTTCCGCAATCATGCGGAGCGCTTTATTTCTCGATGCGCATGAGAGGGCAGAAAGCGCCCGACTTGCTTTTATGCTGCGAATGGCAAGAGCATGGACATCATGCATACAACCACCTCCGGGAAAATTCTATCAAATGTATAAGTGATTTGCAAATACGGACCTGCTATGTTAAAATAAAATAGAAATACGATTTGGAAGGTGATGAATTGTGCCACATCAGAAGGGAACAAAAACCGTGGTGCAAAATCGTAAAGCCTTTCATGATTATTTCGTGGAAGAACGCTACGAGTGTGGGATTGAGCTTTTTGGAACAGAAGTAAAATCCATGCGGGCCGGAAAAGTGAGTCTCAAGGAAAGCTGGGCACAGGTCCGAAACCGTGAGATTTGGGTTGAAGGAATGCATATCAGTCCCTATGATCAGGGAAGTTATTTCAACAAAGATCCACTCAGACCAAAGCGCCTTTTGCTTCATAAGAGCGAGATTCGGAAAATCGATGGATATGTTGCAAGACAGGGATATACACTGATTCCCCTGGAAATATATCTGAAAGATGGAAGAATGAAACTGCTTTTGGGATTGTGCAGAGGCAAGCAGGAACATGACAAGCGGGATTCCATGGCAAAGCGTGATGCGGATCGTGAGATTCAGCGTGCATTGCGGCAGCGCCAGAAGCATTAAGGGGATGATCCGGTTTCGACGGGGATTATGAAGTGCGATAAGCGAGCCGTGGCCCCGGACCACGATAAAACTGGGAAATTAAAAATGAACTGACAATAACAGTTTTGCTTTCGCGGCCTAATTAGGCTGCGCGCTGGCCCGGGGTTCCCGTTGCCCCGGTAACCGGCGTCATTTCAACGGGGAACGAACATGCCTAAGCTTTGCTGTATGTTTGTATTATGAAGCTACTGAAGCATGAAACCTGTCTGTGGGTGTCATGCGGAGGGAATGTCAGATCACAGACTTCGCTCGGAGAAAGTTGCATGGATTGGTTTTCGGACAGGGGTTCAACTCCCCTCATCTCCATTGACAGAAGGCCTTATTCGATGATTGTCGGATAAGGTCTTTTTTTCAGTATCTGCATGAATATGATGCGTGGGCTCCGATGAAACTGAAAAAGCCAGGGAAGCCGGATTGAATCCGGTTGCTTCCCTGGCTGGTACAACAGAGAAAGGATTAGAAGACAGAAGGCACAACGATCTCTCCGGAGATGATCTTGTTCTTGATTTCTTCAACTTCGTTCTTCAGCTCATCAGATACCTGCTGGGTCATATCCTCGGTGCCGTATACAACATCGATATAACCCGTTGCCATGTTGGCGTTCCAGATTTGGCCGCCCTGGAAATACTTATCCGGATCGGATACGACGTCGTAAATGGATTTTCCGACACGTTTTACCATGGAGCAGATGATGACATCAGGGTTGATGTATTTCTGATCACCGTCTACGCCGATTGCAAAGTTGCCGGTCTCTTTGGCAGCTTCGAAAACACCTTCACCGGTTTTTCCGGCAACCTGGTAAACGATGTCACAACCCTGGGAATAAAGCGCCAGGGCACATTCCTTGCCCTTTGCGGGATCTTCGAAATCGTTGGCGTAGCTGGGTGCAACCACTTCGATTTCAGGATTGGCGTATTTGGCGCCGGCTTCGTAACCAACCAGGAAATCGTTGATTGTATCGCTGTCCTGTCCGCCGACAGCACTGATTTTTCCGGTCTTGGAAAGCTTTGCGGCAATATAGCCGACGAGGAAGGAACCCTCATTCTGTGCATAGGTGATGGACATCAGATTATCGCCAACACCTTCCAGACCATTGTCGATGAAAAGAAATTTCTTTTCAGGGTATTCATTCAAGATGCCGCCGTCAGCAAGGTTGTCCCAGAACTGCCAGCCTACTGCCGCGATAATATCGCATGCGTCTGCAGCTTCATAAAGACCGTTCAGATACATGCTTGCATCTTCTTTGCACTCGATCACTTTTGTCACGGTGCCGAAATCTGCTTGCAGCTGATCAATGCCCTCCTTGGCTGAATCATAGAAGGAACGATCGCCAAGTGTGCCAGCTACCACAATGGCTACGGATGGAGTGGTGGTTTCAGCTGATGCAATGGATACGGAAAACACACAGAGCATCAAAAGAGCCATGAGTAAAGAAGCCGTTTTTTTCATTTCCGATAACGCCTCCAGATGTATTTTGCCCTACAGGCACCTTCTTTTTTCTATAATATGCCTGGGAAATCCTGCCTGAAATGCCTGATAAACAT
>CAMVHE010000142.1 GCA_947167215.1 uncultured Clostridia bacterium | reverse complement strand
CTGACATCCGGGTATCCGCAGAGAGCAGCAATTTCAGAGACAGAAAGTTCGGAGGAAAGAAGAAGTGTACGGGCTCTCATCAGGCGGCTCTGTGTTACGTACTGCATCGGGGAAAGGCCTACAATCCGCCGGAAATGGGAGGAGAGGCAGCCGGAAGAAACGTGATACTTGGCAGCAAGGTCTGCCAGGGAGAAAGGGGTTGCAATACTGTTGTCTAGATCATTGAGGATATCCCGGATGGGAAGGAAAGTCAGCTGGTTGGCCGGAGTGAACATCTTCGGAGAAAGCCTGTAGGCATCGGTAAGGATCAGGGTCATAATTGCTTCAAAGCGTGCATCTGAAAAATCGCCGGAACTGGGGTCCAGGGTGCGGAAGAGGGAAAAATAGGCATCAAACAGCGTATGCTCGCTGCCGGTAGACAGTACATAGGGAAACTGGTCGCCATGGAAACGGAAAACGGACAGGAGCATGACATTATTGTGAAAGGCAATCAGCTGTGAAGGGGAAATCAAAAGATAATAGCGTTTGTACGGAAGGTCTATTGGATCGGATGCATGTTCATCAAAGGGATTCAGGAATACAAGGCTTCCTGGTGTGCACAGAAAATTCCTTCCCCGGATCTCCATGTTAACGGAACCGGAGAGAACGTACAGCATCTCATAATACGTATGTGTATGCCTGGCATGGGAAATAGGTTCTTCACTGTACCTGATTTCGTATGACATATAAGCCTCGATTCGAAATTACATAAAATGGAACGAAAACAGACTGTTCCCGTTTGTACAATTTATTGTATCATATATGTATGAAGCGAACAAGAGGATGAAAACTATGAAGCATACCGTATTTCATTATCAAACCCTATCCGAAGTGACACAGGAAACCGAAAAATTACACGTTTCCCTGCCGCTTTCAGATAATACTTCCAGTCTCTTCCTGCCGCTTTCTATCGGAACAAAGACCGCGGAAAACCGCATTGCGTTTCTGCCGATGGAAGGCACAGACGGTACGGAGACCGGTGCGCCAGGCAAACTGACCAGAAGGCGTTATTTACGTTTTGCACAGGGCGGACCGGGTATAATCTGGTTCGAAGCTGTATCAACGCTCCCCGAAGCCAGAGCCTCCGCTCACCAGCTTTATCTGACGGAAGAGAATGCTGATGTTTTTGCTGCATTGCTGGATGAAATCCGGGAAACCTCCCTGAAAGAGAACGGTTATGTTCCTGTCATCATCATGCAGGCTACCAACAGCGGAAGGTATGCAAAACCGCATGGTTATCCGGAACCGCTGGCAGCCTATCACTGCCCGCCGGTGGAGCCTGAACGGCTTCCGGAGGACAGGATTGTCACCGATGAAGACCTGATGCGGTTTGAGGCTGCATACGAAAAGACAACGAAGCTCTGCCAGCAGGCGGGTTTTGACGGTATGGACATAAAATGCTGCCACCGTTACCTGGCCTGTGAGCTGCTTTCAGCATATGAGCGGGAAGGGAATTACGGCGGCTCCTTTGAAAACAGAACGAGGTTTCTGAAAAACTGCTACCGGGTGGCGTCAGGAGCCGTTACAAGGAAGGACTTTTTCCTGACCAGCCGCATCAATATTTATGACGGTTATCCGTGGCCTTTCGGGTTTGGGGTATCCAAAGACGGAGGAACCGAGCCGGATTATACGGAACCTCTCCGGCTGATCCGGGAACTTCGGGAAGAATTCGCTATTCCGCTTGTGAATATCACCATGGGGAATCCTTATCAGAATCCCCATGTAACAAGACCTTATGATCATGGCAATTATGTTCCGGAGGAACATCCTCTTTATGGCATTTTCCGTATGATGAACGGAATCCGCACCATTCAGGAAGCATTCCCGGACCTGCCGGTTGTGGGAAGCGGATTTTCGTATCTGCGGCAGTATTCCGGAAACCTGGCGGCAGGTATGGTGGATTTCGGTTTCTGTGCGGCGGCAGGATTTGGACGCATGACCTTTGCGGATCCGCTTTTTGTACATGAACTGCGTGCGGATGGAAAGATCGACAGAACAAAGTGCTGTGTTACCTGCGGGGCATGCGCTGCCAGGCTGCGCAATGGAGTACCTGCAGGCTGCCTCGTAAGGGACAGGGAGGTTTATCATTCATGAAAGTTGCCCTGGTAACCGGTTCGAGCCGGGGAATTGGCAGAGCGATTGCTGATCTGCTGAGGGAAAACAGCTATCAAGTCATTTACACGGGAACCCGGGAATCACGCCCTGACAATCTCCCGGAAGAATGCTGCTATCATGTGCTGAATGTGAAAGATGCTTCCAGCAGGGAGGAAATCATCCGGTTTGTCCTCGGCAGTTTCGGACGCCTGGATCTCCTGGTCAACAATGCCGGCGTTGCTCCGCTGGTAAGACAGGATATCCTGGATATGACGGAAGAGAGCTTTGACCGTGTGATCGGAATTAACCTGAAAGGTACATTGTTCCTCAGTCAGCTTGCAGCCAGAGAAATGCTGCGGGAAAAAACGATTCTGGATGACTGGTCACCACGGATCGTGAACATCGGGTCGATGTCAGCCTATACCTCCAGCATTTCCAGAGGCGAATACTGCATCAGCAAGGCGGGAATCGGAATGGTTACCAAACTGTTTGCGGACCGGCTTGCACCGGAAGGCATTCCGGTTTTTGAGATCCGGCCGGGAATCATTGATACAGATATGACCAGTGTGGTGCACGAAAAATATGAACGCATGATTGAAGGAGGGCTGCTGCCTGTTCCGCGTTTCGGTAAGCCGGAGGATGTTGCCAAAATGGTACTTGCCTGCGCTTCCGGGCTTCTTGATTATTCGGCGGGACAGGTCCTTGATGCAGATGGCGGCTTTGCCCTGAGGAGGCTCTGATGAAATACCTCACTGTGCGCACAGTTGTGGTTGGAAGCGGCTGTGCCGGATATAAAGCGGCAGATACGCTGGCAGCCCTTGGGGAAGAGAGTCTGCTGCTGATCACGGAAAACCGTCTCGCCGGCACTTCAAGAAATACCGGGAGCGATAAGCAGACATACTATAAACTGTCCCTTGCAGGGGACGATGGCGACAGCGTCGGAGAAATGGCAAAAGTGCTTGCAGGAACGGACATGCATGGGGATATTGCACTTTGTGAAGCAGCATCTTCCGCAACCTGTTTTCTGTCGCTTGCTGCCCTGGGAGTCCCTTTCCCGGTGAACGAATACGGGGAATATGCAGGCTATCAGACGGATCATGATCTTCGAAGACGCGCTACGTCTGCCGGGCCGCTGACAAGCAAATACATGACGGAAGCGCTGGAAGCATCTGTACGTGCCAGAAAGGTCAGCATGATGGAAGACGGACTGGTTTTCCGCATCCTGACCGACGCTGAAGGTGTTTGCGGCATTGATGCCCGTTCGGAAGAAACAGGGGAATGGATTCGTATTTACTGCGCGAATGTGATCCTCTGCACCGGCGGACCTGCTCATATCTATGCGGACTGTGTTTATCCGGAGAGCCAGCATGGCATGAGCGGCCTGGCCATAGCGGCCGGGGCTTCCATGAGCAATGCTGACTGCTGGCAATATGGACTGGCAACCACCAGGGTCAGGTGGAATGTCAGCGGAAGCTATCAGCAGGCCATTCCTCGATATATCTCAATCGATGCAGATGGCCGCGAACGCGAGTTTCTTGCGGATGCGCTGGGAGAAACAGAAGCAATTGCCATGACTTTCCTGAAGGGATATCAATGGCCCTTTGATCCGTCCCGCGTTGCGGGGTCTTCCCGCGTCGATCTGCTTGTCAAGGCAGAATGTGACAGGGGAAACCGTGTTTTCCTTGACTATACTAGGAATCCAAGGGGCTTCTGCTGGGAGAACCTTTCCGAGGAAGCGCAGAATTATCTTCGGAATTGTCACGCTGAACAGAATACGCCCATCGAAAGACTTGCTGCAATGAATGCACCGGCTATTGCGCTGTATGCGGGGCATGGTCTGGACATGTGGAAAGAGCCCCTTGAGATTCGTGTCTGTGCGCAGCACCATAACGGCGGTATCACGGTGGATGCTGACTGGCAGACGGAAGTGCCCGGCCTCTATGTCTGCGGCGAAGCAGCAGGAACCTTCGGATATAAGCGTCCCGGCGGTTCTGCTCTGAATGCGACGCAGGTGGGGGCACTTCGGGCTGCGGGGCATGCCATGCGAAACGGGCGCAGGGTAGCCGAAAAGGCGATTCCACTTCTGCCGGTTCGTTGTCCGGTCGGGGACTGTATTTCCTGGCAGAAGAAAATGTCCCGTGTGGCAGGAATTGAACGACAGATTCCGGAGATGGAACAGATGCTTCGGAAAATTGAGGAAGCCCTTGATAATGCGATGCCTGTTGATCCGTCCGATACCAATTTCAAAGAAAGGGTTCTTCTGGGAGACATCCTTCTTACACAGCGGGAGGTGCTTTCCGCCATGCTTTTTGACGCCCGTCATGGAACGCATGAAGGCGTACTGATGACGAAACAGGGGAAATCTTTCCGGGTGGCAGCCAGGCCTATCCCTGACAGGGATCTTTGGTTTGAATCGGTATGGAGGAAATATCGGGAGCGGGAAGGACGATGAAGGAATTCGAAGCTTTGATTGAAGAGGGGAAAGCAGAAGAGCTTTCCAGGCTTTTGGAGGCAGGAGTGCTGTCTCCAAAGTCGGAGAAGGAGAAAACCGGCTTGCTCTGGCATGCGGTCCGTCTGGGAAAGACCGAGATGGTTCGTGTACTGACAGAACGGTGCCACGGTATCCGACTGGATCCGGATGAAAATGGGGATACACTGCTGCATGCAGCTGTGCTGTCCGGAAACACGGATACCGCAGATTATGTGATCAAAGTGCTTGGTTTTTCCCCGCTTACCGGGAACCGTAAAGGAATCACCCCCCTGCAGCTTTCCAGAAAAGTCGGCCCCTTTATGAAGGAGTGCATGGAGAAAGAAGCCGGTTTTCAACTGGAGGATGCTTACTGCAATCCGGTTCTGAGAGGGTGGCATCCGGATCCTTCCGTGCTGCGGGTGGGAGACGACTATTATCTGATCAACTCTTCCTTCGTTATGGTGCCGGCGCTGCCGGTCAGCCATTCGAAAGACCTTGTTCACTGGGAAACTATCGGACACGTTTTTCAGGATGCTGCAAGCGCGCACCTGGAAGGACTGCCGGGAGGCTTTGGCTACTGGGCTCCGGATATTTCCTATTATGATGGACGTTTCTATGTGGTTGCAACCCTTCGGAGCAATCGTTATCCGTTCCGGCAGCAGATGCTCACGTGGGCGGATAAACCGGAGGGACCATGGGCGAGTCCGGTATTTCTGCCGGTTGACGGTATAGACCCCTCACTTTTTGCCGATGAGGATGGCAGAAGGTATCTGGTGGTGAATCCCGGGGTTCAGATTGCCGAGATTTCACCTTCCGGTGAGCTGCTGGAAAAGCCCAGGATGATTTATTACGGGTCTCAAAAGTACAAGAGCGAAGGACCGCATCTGTTCAAAAGGGATGGCTATTATTACATCCTGGAAGCAGAGGGAGGTACCGGACAGGGGCATATGGTGACCGCTGCCAGGTCCCGGAATCTCCGGGGACCATACAGTCCGTGCCCGATGAATCCTGTGCTTGGGGCGAAATACCCGGATGCATATATTCGGCGGAGCGGACACGGCAAGCTTGTGGAGCTGCCGGACGGGCGATATGACATGATGTACCTCTGCAGCAGGAATGTGGAAGGCAGGACGCTGATGGGGCGGGAAACCGCCCTGGATCCGGTGACATTTATAGACGGCTGGCCGGTGGTGAATAATCTTCAGGGCCCCAGCTGTATCCAGAAGAAGTTTTTCCGGGACGCAGCCCTGCCGGATCGGCAGAGCTGGTACTGTCCGCGACAGAATATCCATGATTTTGCATTTTTTTCAGAAAACATCCGGATGAAATGCGGAAAAGATCCGGCAGAGCTGAGCGATGCGCATCTCCTGCTGCACCGACAGAAGGAGTCCGGAATTTCTCAGCAGGTTACGGTGGAATCTTCCGTCGGAGCATATGTGGGCCTCTGTGCATATTATGACGAAAACAGTTTTATCCTCTTCGGCATCACAAGAGAGGTTAACGGAAATGTCCTGATGCTGACGGCTCAGGAGGGAACCAACAGGAAGGAAATCCTGCTGGCAGACGGTATAACGGAGCCTGTAATCCTCCGTGCAGAAGGAACAGGGCTTACCCGCACTTTCCTTTGCGGAGACAGGAAGACAACGGTGGATATCACCTGCCTGACGGATGAAGGAATCCATCAGGGAAAGCGTTTTACCGGGGCAATGCTCGGGCTGTTTGCAACGGGATCCGGTACTGCCTGCATGAAGGAATACAGAGAGGAACAGTGGGATGGAGAAGCAAGATAATCCCCGTGTGGTTTTGTGCTCGGTGGGTTTTTACGGACAGAAATATCTGGAGGCACTGACGCAGGAGTCGTCAGGTGCGCAGCTGGTGGCTGTCGTGGATCCCGCCGAAGGAATTCCGGAAAGATTTCCGGTACTGAAGGAACGGGGCATCGCCCTGTATCCGTCCCTGGATGCTTTTTTTGCAGCTGATTCAGCGGATCTTGCCGTTTTGGCATCTCCGATTCATCTGCATACCGAGATGGTTCTTCAGTGTCTGGCCCATCATATGCATGTGCTCTGTGAAAAACCATTGTGCCTCACCCGTGAGGAAACGCTGATCATGCGTGATGCGGCGAAGAAGGCAAATCGTTTTCTTTCTCTCGGATGGCAGCTGGATTATGATGAGGCTGTGCTTTCAGTGAAGCGGGATATTCTGGACGGCTGCTTCGGGGAACCGATTCGGTTTTCCTGCATCCATGGCATGAGACGGGGAAAGGCATACTATGCCAGAAGCGGCTGGGCAGGACGCATCCGTGCAGATGGACGGGATGTTTTTGACAGTCCTTTCATGAATGCGTGCGCACATAATTATCAGATGATGACGTTCTGGCTTGGTACGGAAATGGATACATCCGCAGACATTTCCGAAGTTGAGGGAGTAACCTGCAAAGCCAATCCGGATATTGAGAATTACGATATTGCCTTTCTGCGGACCTTAAGTGATAAAAAAGTTCCGATTTATTATTATACGGCACATCCGATTGCTACCCGAAACCTGGGTCAGGAAGGCAGGGGAGAGTTCTCCCTCGGCACACTGACATGGGGAAAGGGAAAACCTTATGTGTTTACATGGAAGAATGGAAACAGCAGAGTATACGGAAAGGATGGAGATACGCCGCTGATGCGGAAGCTTGAGGAAGCTGTCCGGCTCTGCGACGGCCGGCCTCGGGCACCTGAGTGCCGTGAGGATGGCTCAGAAGCTGGAAATCCGGAATGTGAAACCGGATGCCATAACCTGGATCCAGGAAAACGGGGATTCCTTTCCAACGGTAAATGGTCTTGAAGACTGCATGAAAGACTGTTACCTCAACTGGAAACTTCCCGAGAATCCGGCTTTTATTCAGAATTATTAACAGCAATTGCTGTTGATAAAATAATACAAAAGGAGAATCCAATATGAAAAAGACTGTCGCATTGTGCCTGACACTGGTGCTTCTTGTCTCCATGGCCTGCTTTGCCCTGGCAGATGAGAGCAAGCCTTATGAGGGTGTGAAGCTGACCTGGTGGGTCAAGCTCCATGAGAATCTCAAGGGCGTTACCGTAGACGGAAAGTCCGTTGAGAATCTTGCACAGACCAAATGGTATGAAGCTGTGAAGGAAGCAACGGGAATTGAAATCGAATTCATTCATCCGGCTGCCGGCCAGGATGGCACGGAATTCAATCTGTTGACCGCTGTGCCGGACGAAATGCCCGACATCGTGGAGTACAGCTGGACATCCTATCCCGGCGGTGCCAGCGCTGCTATCGCAGACGAGGTTATCATGCCGCTGAACGATGCGATTGCTTCCGGCAAGACCCCGAATCTCAAGGCTGTCCTTGACAGCAATCCCGTGATTGACAAGTCTGTCAAGACTGCAGACGGTGATTACTACGTATTCCCGTTCCTGCGCGGTACGACCTTTGAAAATAACAACTGCCTGTTCACCAGCGGTTTCTTCCTCCGCGGGGATATTCTGAAGGAACTGGGCATGGAAGCTCCGGAAACCATCGACGAGTGGTATGCAGTCCTGACCGCTGTCAAGGCAGCTCACCCGGATATGATTCC
>CAMVHE010000141.1 GCA_947167215.1 uncultured Clostridia bacterium | reverse complement strand
CCCCTACGCGGCGCTCTTCCGATCTGTCCTTCGTTTCCTGCAGAGCGGAGGAGGCAGGAAGACGGATCCGCGGTGCCCGGTGCGGACGGACGGAACCCTGCCGGATACCCATGTCGGTTCCGTCCTGTCGCTGGAAGGATACTGGAGGATGGACAGCCGGTACGGCCGGCAGTTCCAGGTGGAGCGCTTTGAGGAAACGCTGCCTGCCACGGTCTACGGCATGGAAAAGTATCTGGGCTCCGGGCTGATCCGGGGGATCGGGCCCAAATATGCAAAGCTCATTGTCCGTACCTTCGGGGCGGATACCCTTGCCGTGATCGAAAAGGAACCGGATCGCCTGCTGGAGGTGCCCGGCATCGGGGCAAGGCGGGTGGAGCGGATCAAAAAGGGCTGGACGGAGCAGAAGGAGATCCGGAACATCATGCTCTTTCTGCAGGGGCACGACGTGAGCACTGCCCATGCCACCAAAATCTACCGGCAGTACGGCGCAGACAGCATTGCGGTTGTACGGGAGAATCCCTACCGCCTGGCGGATGATATCTGGGGCATTGGCTTTCGGACCGCAGATACCATTGCCGCAAAGCTCGGATTTGAAAAGGAAAAGCCGGTAAGGCTCCGCAGCGGCCTGCTGTACACCCTGAACAGACTGTCGGAGGAAGGCCACTGCTACGGCATGCAGGAGCAGCTGCTGGATGCAGGCGCCCGGCTCCTTGACGTGGAAAAGCCCCTGCTTGCCGGAACCCTCGGGGAGATGATCCGCGCACAGGACGTCATTACTTCCCGGATTCCGGACACGGAGGAGATGGCCATCTACCTTCCGCCTTTCTACTATGCCGAGGTGGGGGTGATGAGCCGACTGAAGAAGATCGCCGAAACGCCTCCGGAATCCCCGGCAGGCGAGCCGCTGCCCCCGGATACGGATATCCGGTACGATGAGGTACAGCTGCAGGCGATCCACACGGCGGCTGCCAGCAAGGTCATGATCCTGACCGGAGGTCCCGGCACCGGGAAAAGCACGACCACCATGGGAATCATCCGGGCTTTTGCCGGCAGGCAGATTCTGCTGGCAGCCCCCACCGGCCGGGCGGCAAAGCGCCTGTCCGAGGTGACCGGCATGGAGGCAAAGACCATCCACCGTCTGTTGGAGTACCGGCCCCCGGAAGGATACCGGAAGAAGGAGGATAACCCGCTGCAGGGGGACGTCCTCCTGGTGGACGAGTGTTCCATGGTGGATGTGATTCTGATGAATGCCCTTCTCAGGGCCGTGCCGGATACCATGCGGCTGATTCTGGTGGGGGATGTGGACCAGCTGCCGTCCGTCGGCGCCGGGAATGTGCTCCGGGATATGATCGAAAGCAGCGTGTTCCCGGTGGTCACGCTCACGAGGATCTTCCGGCAGGCAGCTTCCAGCAGGATCATCACCGGCGCCCATCAGATCAACCGCGGAGCGCTTCCGGACCTGAGCAACAGCGAAGGAACGGATTTCTTCTTCCGGGCAGCAGAGGATCCGGAACAGGCGGCCCGGGTCATCGTCAGCCTGGTCCGGGACCGGCTCCCGAAGTATTACCATATCCCGCCCCGGACCATCCAGGTGCTTGCGCCCATGCAGCGCGGTGTGGTCGGTGCCGTAAACCTGAATCAGCTTCTGCAGGAAGCGGTCAATCCGCCGGGGAAGGACCAGAGCGGGAATCCGGTCCCCGAGCTGCACCGCGGCGGCTGTACCTTCCGTACCGGGGACAAGGTGATGCAGATCCGGAACAACTATGACAGGGAGGTTTTCAACGGGGACATCGGCGAGATTGAAAGCATCGATGCAGAGGCACGGACCCTCCGGATCCGCTTTGAGGAGCGCCCGGTGGAATATGACGCCTCCGAGCTGGATGAAATCGTCCTGGCCTATGCCACCACGGTCCATAAGGCACAGGGAGCAGAATATCCCGTGGTGGTGATGCCGGTCATGATGACCCATTATCCCATGCTTCAGCGGAACCTGCTCTATACCGGCGTGACCAGGGCGAAAAAAGCGCTCATCCTGGTGGGTGAGAAAAAGGCCATAGGGTACTGTGTCCGGAACAGGACGGTCAGCCGGCGCAATACGCTGCTGGCAGAGCGCCTCAGCGGAAGGATTGACCGGCCGGCGGAGAACCAGCGGTATATCTGCTTTGATGTGGAAACCCCGAACGCCGCCAATGAGCGCATGAGCGCCATCGGCATCACGGTCATCGAAAAGGACACCATTGTGAAGGAATTCTTCAGCTATGTGAACCCGGAACAGCCCTTCGATGCTTTCAATACGCAGCTGACAGGCATTGACGAAGCCACGGTTCTGGACGCTCCGACCTTTCCCGAGCTGTGGCCCTGGATAGCGCCGATGCTTTCGGGCGGCATTCTGGTGGCGCACAATGCACCGTTTGATCTTACCGTTCTCCGGAAATGCCTGTCTGCATACGGAATTCCCTGGCGGCCGCTGGTCCGGTATCTCTGTACGGTACGCATTGGCAGGGCAGAGCTTCCGAAGATCAGCCACAAGCTGAATGAGATGTGCCGATATTACGGAATCGCCCTGAATCATCACCGTGCAGACAGCGACAGCCATGCCTGTGCGGAGATCCTGCTCCGGTACATGCGCAGCCGTGTGAAGCTCGGCAGCTACCTCCGGTCCTTCAGCATGAATCCTTCGGAAAACGGAGGTTTTTGAGGAAGGCCTGTCTCTTTCCGGAGAAAGGTTTCTTCTGTCGGACTTCCGGAAAACAACCGGAGGCGTGCCTGGCTTGAACCGGTATTCGGAAAAGCTGTTCGCTCTGCCATACAGCTGGGGCAGGAATCAAATACGAAAAAGCAGATACGGACTTCAAAAAAGCATTTTCAAGGATTGGCCGAAATAAGCCGCCATTATCTGGCCAGAAAAATGGCCAGATAAATGACCATATAAGTGACTTTCTTCTTTTCATTCATAATTCATCATTACAAGATTGCAGGGAACGGCCGCTTTGTCCGGAGGTTGGAGCACCGGCGGCTGGAAGGGTGGACGCTTCCGGGAAAGAAATGGTGAGGAGAAAATGCAGGACGGTCCGGAAGGCGCGGAACAGGGGAAGCAGCCCTTTCCAATCAGCGCGCCAGTGTGTATAATAAGGCCCGGAAAAGCGCGTAAGCTGTTTCCTTCGGAGAGGTTCCAGGGGAAGGGCACCGCGTTGAAAGGTCCTTTTCTGCTGCAGGATAAGCAGCGGGGAGGAACAGAAAAACAGGGAACTGGGGGAAAGAGAAAAATGAAAAAAATCATGAGCATTCTGCTTGCAATGCTGCTGACGCTGACCGCGGGAGCGGTTCTGGCGGAAGCCGGGGAACCCGAACCGATCCGGGGGGAAGTGGTAGATGGCAGCTATGTGATCCGCATTCCGGTGGAGGCGGAGGACACGGGCTGGCTGGCACTTCCTGCAGACGCGGAAACCGACGCGGTCCGGCTGGCGGAAACCCGGCAGGAAGATGGATATTATACGGTCCGGTACGAGCCGGTCCGGGACGGGGAAAGCACGGTGGCGGTGGTGCATTACTACCGGGAGGAAGCCTGCGATACCGTCCTTACCTGGGACCTGCTGGTGGAAAACGGAGCGGTGAAGGAAGCGACGGGCGGAAGCCATGCGGCCAATGCGGAGGATGAGGAAGTGGATCCGTACCTGAGCGGAAGCTGGATGGAAAAGGATACGCAGTTCACACAGATGACGGTAACACGGAACGAAGCTGCGGGCTGGGATGTGGAAATCACCTCGCCCATGACCCACGGGGCCTATGTCTTTACCGCGACGATCTATCAGGACTGCCTGGAGAACGGCTTCGTGTACCAGGATGGCGAGAAGGCGGACCTGACGACGGAAGGAAATGCTTCTGAAACACCTTCTGAGACCGGCCTGACGGGCAGCTTCGTGCTGGACGCAGACGAAAACGGCCTTCTGCTGTGCTGGATTCCTTCCGGAGAGGAAGCGGCAGCGGTGGTGTTCGAACGGGCAGACAGTGAGGAGTAAGCAGTCGTCCGGACGGAAGAAAACAGAAAAAAGAAAGGGAAGGGGATCTGCACCGGCCGGTGCGGAAGCCACTTCCCTTTTCTGCGTGCCCGGGGACATCGATACCTTTCTGCCCGGAAACAGGCAACCTAGGAACCTGGTTCAAATATCCGTCAGCCCTCCTTTTTGAGTGTTGACTGTATGTTCTTTCTCAGTTTCAAATATGCCTCATAGGACGGTACCGTTGCCTCCAGGAAACCGCTCTGATAAGCATCGCTCTTCTTGAGGTCGTTGCGTTTCAAAAGATCATGGAGATTGTTGACGGTAATACCATCCCTGTTACGGGTAATGAAAATAGGATCATTTCGTTCAAACTCATCGAGAATCTCCGGATAGTGAGTTGTAAAAATCAGGATGCCGCCATTACGGTTCAGCGACGCATCCGTAAAGAAGCGGATCAAAGTCGCGGTAATTTCTTTGTTGAAGTGATTCTCCAATTGATCAATGACCAGATATCCGCCGTTCTTCAGTACGTCAACAGCAAGAGTGAACGTGACAATACCTTTGATTGTTCCGGAGGAAAGGCAGCTGTTCAACTCGGCAGGATCCGAGAGGATAATCTCTTTCTGTCCCTTGAACTTCAGGTGAATGGTTCCTTTCGGACCTGCATGATCAAATGCAAGGGATTGGATTGTCGGATCGAGAAACTGTATGACCTCTGAAGGAATCCTGTCGGATACAGGGAGAACATTCCTATTGTTCAGAGAGAGGAGACTCCTGACGGAGGTGTTCTGTCCATGTTTCTTGTTAAAGGCGATGATTATGCTCGTGTCATCGGGCAGGAAAGACACCTCATTGGTCCTTGCGGCGTACGGAGCAATATCTGAAAAGTCGACCAGCATTTTCTTTGTCTTGATGGACGAGAATGGCTTGACCCATAATGTCTCATTCGTAATGTGATAAGTCAGATCACGCCCTGCAGGGACGGCGGCAATATGGGTCTCAAGCTGACAAAGATCACCGTTGTCAGAAAGAAAGTTGATTTTGAGAACAGCATGTTTGGTGTCACCAAGGATATCCCGCGTTTCGCTGTGGTTGATAGGTTCATTGCTGAGTAAATCAAGAACCAGGAGAATGACCTTTAAGACAGATGTTTTGCCAGATGCGTTCATGCCGATAATAGCATTGGCGCAGTTAAGACAGTATTTAGAATCTGGCATCAAGGGAAACAGAAATGCCCGGTCATTTTCAGCAACCCGTTGCTGGGCATAAAAGGTCATGGTCAGTTTTTCCTTAAAGAGCGGCATGCCGCTTGCCTCAATTCTCAACAGTTTCATAAACTAAATCCTTTCCTGTAAAAACGCGAAATACGTTTTTATTTTCTGACAGGACCAGTATAGCAGAGATGAAAGAAAATAGCGACGTGAAAATCGTTTTTATTGGAAATCAAAAAAGCCCCATGTTTCGTGGGAGAACAGGCAAAGCGGAAGCGAAGCCTGGAGGAGTAAAAAAATAGCCTCCATTGCTATACTTTCAAAGGGACGTCCAAACCGCAGACAAACAACAAAGGAGGTATGTTCACCTATGAACGAAAGCAGTATAGCAAACACCCGGTGGAATATGGACGCATCCTATTGAATTTCTACCGTAGCTTCATAGAATAGTGGTGTTTGGAGAGCTGACGGATAAGCTCTTTTCGCTTATATTTCTCTTCATCTGTCCTTTTTCGCTTATAAAAAGCTGCAATGAAGCGAAAAGGGTTCCTTTGAAAGAATAATAAGCGAAAAAAGGGAACCATAAGCAGGCGCTGCTTTGCCCGACCGCGGAAAAGCCGGGCAGGCAGGTGCTTCCGGGCCGAAAGGCCTGTGACAGACCGGTCCGGAGGAAAGGCATGCCGGGGCAAAAAAAGAAAAGCCCGCGAGCTGCGGGCTGTAAAATCAGAAGGCAAAGAGGTTGAGGCCGATATCGGGATCGAAACGCCGGCCAACGGAACCCGGCAGCGTCCGGATCAGCATCTCGAAGGGGGCGGAACGCCGGACGGCGGGCCCGGGGCCGGCGCGGGCGGGCAGCTCGGGGTTGCAGGCGGCGCCGTGGGCATGTACGTAGGGCTTGCCGGCCTTCTCGGTGACGGTGCCGGCGAAGGAGGAAACCTCCATGGGCTCGGCAAAGGCTTTGGTATGGAACTTCTTGGCGTCCACATCATAGACGCACAGTTCCACGTGATCCACTGCGCCGATGGCCGATACCTCGGCCAGGGAAACCTGCTCGGCTTCGCAGAGCTTCACGATGCTCGCAACGACTTCTTCCCCGCGGGAGAGGCGGACCACATAGGTATCGCCGTGTTTCCGGTATTCCATCTTAATCCTCCTTGGCAGCTATGTTCTTGGTGATGATGACGTCACTGTCCAGGCCCAGTACCTGCGGGATCACCACTTCCCCGATGTGTACCGGCGCCGTGACTTCACAGCGGTTGATTTCCCGCATCACGTCAAAGATGCGGTCCTTGGGAACGGGACGGGTCAGCCGGACGCTGACCAGGGGCAGGACTCCGTTTTTCACCCGGATGGAGGAGGCAATGGTCCGCTGCGGGTCCACCAGCTCCTGGGTCACATAGGTCTTTCCCTTGGGGCAGAGGTTGCCGGTGACGGAGAGCACGCTGGCACCTTCATATTCGGCTTCGATTTCGCAGCCGTTGGGGCAGACGATACAGGTAAAGGTCCGCTTCATTCCACACACACCTCCAGGTTGGCAGTGCTGCTCAGCTTTGCGGCTTTCACGGGCAGCTGGATCATTTCGGCAGGCAGCGCCTTGCGCATCTTTTTCCGCAGGATTTCCTTCCCGTCCTGTTTAAGGACGATGGAAACGTTCTGCAGGGGCCTGCGCACCCGCAGGGACAGGGTGAAGTCCCGGGTTCCGCTGATGCGCTGGGGGATCACGTGGCCCACATCGCTGCCGGCCACCACTTCCAGCGGACACTCCGGCAGGGAGCCGTTTTTCAGGTATTCGGCAGCGCCGGCAGCCAGGCTTTCGGCTTCCAGGGAGACGAAGTCCACCAGATCATGCACGTGCAGCACGTTGCCGGCGGCAAAGATGCCGGGCACGCCGGTCTGGCAGAACTCGTCCACGAAGGCGCCGCGGGTGCGGGGATCCAGTTCCACGCCGGCCAGCAGGGAAAGCTCGTTTTCCGGCAGCAGGCCCACGGAGAGGATCAGGGTGTCGCAGGGGATTTCCTCTTCGGTGCCGGGGATGGGACGGAAGTGCTCGTCACACTGTGCCACCACCACGCTGGTAAGGCGCTTGCGGCCCCTGATTTCCACCACGGTGTGGGACAGGTACAGGGGGATGCCGTAATCGTTCAGGCACTGTTCAATGTTCCGGGGCAGGCCGGAGGGATAGGGCTGGACTTCATAGACGGCTTTGACATGGGCGCCTTCCAGGGTCATGCGGCGTGCCATGATCATGCCGATGTCGCCGCTGCCCAGGATGACTACCTCTTTGCCCACCATGACGTTCTGCAGGTTGATGTAGTTCTGGGCAACGCCTGCGGTATAGACGCCGGCGGGACGGGTGCCGGGCGTTGCCAGGGCGCCGCGGGTGCGTTCCCGGCAGCCCATGGTCAGGAGCACGGCCTTCGCCCTGATCTGCAGCAGGCCGTGGGCGCGGCTGGCGGCGGTGACGACTTTATCGCTGGTGATGTCCAGCACCGTGCAGTCGGTAATGCATTCTATGCCCGCTTCCTGCACCCGGTCGATGAACCGCTGGGCATACTCGGGACCGGACAAGGACTCGCCGAAACGGGTCAGGCCGAATCCGTCATGGATGCACTGGCGCAGGATGCCGCCGGGAAAATGCTCCCGTTCGAGAATCAGGATGTCGTCAATGCCCAGCTCCTTCAGCCGGAGCGCGGCGGCCAGGCCGGCGGGGCCCCCGCCGACGATCAGCGCTTGTCTCTCCATCATCGTGCATTTCCTCCCTTCACATACCCGGTAAACATTTCGCTGCCCCTGCCGGAAAGGGTCACCTCGGTAACGGCCTTCTGCAGTTCTTCCCGGATCAGGGCCGTGATGCGCATTTCGCAGTATCCGCCCTGGCACCTGCCCATGCTGGCCCGGGTACGGACCTTGATGCCGTTCACGGTGCAGACGCCCAGGGGGTTATGGATGGCTTCCCGGATTTCCGCCCGGGTAATGGTCTCGCAGCGGCAGACGATCTCGCCGTAATCGGGGTTTTCCGCAATGAGTGCCGCCTGCTCTTCCGGGGTCTTGTCATGGAAGCGGCGGATGCCGTGCCGCACGGGGTTGAAATCGGGGTTGGGGATAAGCTGCTCCTGGGCGGCGATCAGGGCCACGGCCCGGCGGGCCAGGGGCAGGGCCGAGGTCAG
>CAMVHE010000140.1 GCA_947167215.1 uncultured Clostridia bacterium | reverse complement strand
TCTGCCCTCGTGAGAAAGATGCCAGATGTTGCGGTCCATGGAGTAGGGACGGTCCTTCTTGACGGGAACGGGGATGTTCCGCGCTTCGGCATACTCTACTTCTTCTTCCCGGGTCTTGATATCCCACTCACGCCATGGAGCAATGATGGGCATATCCGGAGCAAAAGCCTTAATGGAAAGTTCAAAGCGGACCTGGTCATTGCCCTTGCCGGTGCAGCCATGGCAGATGGCATCACAGTTCTCTTTCTTGGCGATCTCCACCAGACGCTTGGCGATGAGAGGACGGGCGAAGGAAGTTCCGAGAAGGTATTTGCCTTCATAAACGGCATCTGCTTTCAGGGTCGGGAAAATAAAGTCTTCCACAAATTCCTTGCGCAGGTCTTCAATATAAAGCTTCTCAGCACCGGTTTTCCGTGCTTTTTCGTGCAGAGGGGCAAGTTCCTCCCCCTGGCCGACATCCGCTGCACAGCAGATAACAGCGCAGCCATAGTTTTCCTTGAGCCACGGGATGATGATGGAGGTATCCAATCCGCCGGAATAAGCAAGTAATACACGATTGAATTTACGATCAGACATAGGTGTTGCCTCCTGTTAAAGCGATTTCCCGCACATTATAGTCGAACCGAATGAAAAATGCAAGAAAGATGAATATGGAATGAATATTATACACATTTTTTGAGAAAAACTGTAAATAAACTGAAGCATAATTCGGAAAAAAGAATCAATGATATTCAGATATAAATGCATATTGCAGCGGGAACAAAGAGGGCCGAAGAAACGGAGAGGCCGGGCGATGGCGGAAAGCGGCGGAAAAGATGAAGAAACTTCATTGACATGGTCCTTCAAATCGTCTAAACTGAAGGGTGCAGGAGGGATGGAATGAGAATTCTGGGAATTGACCCGGGCCTGGCTACCATGGGCTGGGGAGTTATTGAAGCCAACGGTTATAAAGAGAAACTGGTTCAGTACGGTGCACTGCTGACGTATCCCAGGGATACGTTTCCCACCCGCCTTCAGAGCCTTCTGGTCGGCATGCGTGGACTGATTCAGACTTTTAAACCGGATGAAATAGCATTTGAGGAACTGTTCTTTTCAAAGAATGTCACCACGGGAATTCAGGTAGGCGGTGCCAGAGGCGTCGCCTTGGTGGCATGCCGTGAGTACACGGACCGTCTTTTTGAGTACACACCGATGCAGGTAAAGCAGGCGGTTGTAGGATATGGCGGCGCAGATAAGCATCAGGTACAGATGATGGTGAAGATGCTGCTGGGCATCTCGGAAATTCCACGGCCGGATGATGCAGCTGACGCGGTAGCCATTGCGATCTGCCATGCGCATGCAGGTGCAGGACGGGAACAGTTTTTGATAAAATGAGAGGTCGCCGATATGATAGATTTTATTGAAGGAAAGCTGGAAAGCAAAGGGCAGGGAGAAGTAGTCATCAATGCGGGAGGCGTTGGGTTTGTACTTTCCTGTTCCAACACGACCATTGCGGAAGCCCCCGCAAAAGGGGAAAACTGGCGCTGCTACAGCGTTCTGAATGTCAAGGAAGACGCCATGGATCTTTATGGCTTTGCCACCAAACAGGAGCGGGCCATGTTCCGGCGTCTCTGCATGGTAAATGGGATAGGAAGCAAAACGGCGCTCGGAATCCTGAGCTCCATGCCGCTTCGTGATCTTTCCGTGGCGATTCTGACAGGGGATGCCACAGCGCTTTCCAGGGCACCCGGGGTCGGCAAGAAAACTGCGCAGCGTATTCTGCTTGAACTCAAGGATAAGCTGGAGCAGAATGATGTGGATATGCCGGCTGGTGTTACTGCAGCAGAGATCAAACCGGCGAGCGGATCGGCAGAGCAGGAAGCACAGGCCGCGCTGCAGGCCCTTGGCTACAGCACTGCGGAAGCAGCCAGGGCAATCAACCAGGTTCGGGATCAGGCAAAAGACGTCAACAGCCTGATCATGCTGGCCCTCAAGTATATGGGTTCCTAAAGGAAGGATAGATGGAAATGGATGAGGAAAGACTGATTACAAGCGGTTTTAAGGAAGAAGACGAGCAGGAAAGCAGCCTTCGCCCGAAAACGCTTAATGAATATGTCGGACAGCAGAGTGTGAAGGACTCGCTCAATATCTATATTCAGGCTGCCAGAGATCGCAAGGACGCCCTCGATCATATCCTCCTGTATGGCCCGCCCGGATTGGGCAAGACGACCCTGGCAGGGATTGTGGCATCGGAAATGGGGCAGAATATCCGGGTTACCAGCGGTCCTGCGATCGAGCGGCCGGGGGACCTTGCCAGCCTGCTGACCAATCTGTCCACCGGGGACGTGCTCTTTATCGATGAGATTCACCGCCTCAGCCATGCTGTAGAAGAGGTTCTTTATCCGGCAATGGAGGATTTTGCGCTGGATATCATGATTGGAAAAGGTCCAAGTGCCAGAAGCATTCGGCTGGATCTGCCGAAGTTTACCCTGATCGGCGCCACTACCCGCGCAGGATCCCTTTCGGCACCGCTGCGGGACCGCTTTGGCATCATTTTCCGCCTTCAGATGTATTCTACGGAAGAGCTGATGAAGATCGTTCACCATTCCAGCAAAGTCCTTGGAATCAAGTATGAAGAAGAGGGCGTCCGGGAAATTGCCAGACGCAGCCGTGGAACACCGCGTATTGTGAACCGGCTTCTGAAGCGGGTAAGGGACTATGCACAGGTAAAAGGCGATGGTGTTATTACCCTGCAGATGGCGAAGGAGGCTCTGGCGCTTCTGGACGTGGATGAACTGGGGCTCGACAGGACAGACCGGACCATCCTGAAAACCATGATGGAAAAATTCGAAGGCAGGCCGGTCGGCCTTGATACGCTGGCGGCAACCACCGGAGAAGATGCGGTGACCATTGAGGATGTGGTGGAGCCCTATCTGATGCAGCTTGGGTTCATCATGCGGACGCCGCGGGGCAGGATCTGCACCTCTTCAGCCTATCAGCATATGAAGATTCCCGTGCCGCCGGAGATGTCCGCGGTCCGGAAGGAACAGCTGAGTTTCTTTGATTCAGATTTGGACGAGAAGGAAGGATAAAGTTGAAAACCAGTGATTTTTATTATGACCTGCCGGAGGACCGTATCGCGCAGACCCCGGTAGAACCAAGGGATTCCAGCAGGCTCATGGTGATACATCGCGATACTGGAAAAATAGAACATCGTGTGTTTCATGATATTCTCGAATACCTGCATCCGGAAGACGTTCTGGTGGTAAATGAAACCCGTGTCATTCCTGCCAGACTTTACGGACAGAAAGAAGAAACCGGAGGGGCAATCGAATTTCTGCTGCTGAAGCGCCTCAATCTGACCGATTGGGAAGTGATCCTGAAACCCGGAAAAAAGGCAAAACCAGGTGCCTGCTTTGTCTTCGGGGAAGGCTTGCTGAAGGCAACGGTTCTCTCGATCGGAGAAGACGGGAGCCGTACGGTGCGCTTCTCATGGGATGGAGTCTTTGAAGAAATCCTGGACAAGCTGGGACAGATGCCTCTTCCGCCTTATATCCATGAGAAACTGGAGGACCCGACCCGATATCAGACCGTTTACGCCAAGATTGACGGCAGTGCTGCCGCGCCGACTGCCGGTCTGCACTTTACCCCGGAGCTGCTTTCCGCAATTCGGGAAAAGGGGATTGATATCGTTCCGGTGCTGCTCCATGTGGGCCTTGGAACCTTCCGCCCGGTTAAGGTGGAGGATGTATCTGAGCATCATATGCACAGTGAATACTATGAGGTCACGGAGGAACAGGCAGAAAGAATCAATGCGGCACGCAAACGGGGCGGACGCATTGTATGTGTCGGGACCACCAGTGTACGAACGCTGGAAACGGTTGCTGATGAAGAAGGTATCGTACATGCAGGCAGGGGGATGACCCAGATTTTCATTACCCCGGGAGTGCCGGTACGGGCGGTGGATGCACTGATAACCAATTTCCATCTTCCGGAAAGCACGCTGCTCATGCTGGTGTCTGCATTGATGGGAAGAGAGAAGACACTCGAAGCCTATAACCTTGCAGTGAAGGAAGGATACCGCTTTTTCAGTTTCGGAGATGCAATGCTGATTGAGTGACCGGCAACACCGGAGCATCCCGAATCTGCCGGAGAAGACGGATCCGAAAAAAGATATACAGATAAAGGACCTATGCTGAACACAGGTCCTTTGTTTTCTGTCGCTTATGCATTTTTAACCATCAGGGCTCGTATGGCATTGAGCACGGCGATGATCATGACTCCGACATCTGCGAAAATGGCAAGCCACATATTGGCGACGCCGAAGGCAGAAAGGAGAAGGCAGAGTACTTTGACGCCGATGGCGAAAACAATATTCTGATAGACAATGCGCATGCATTTGCGCGCGATCCGGATGGATTTTCCGATCTTGACCGGGTCATCATCCATGAGGACGACGTCTGCTGCTTCAATTGCCGCATCGGAGCCCAGCGCTCCCATGGCGACGCCGATATCTGCCCGTGAAAGAACGGGAGCATCATTGACGCCGTCTCCGACAAAGGCAAGTTTTCCGGAACCGGAAGTGAGCAGCTGCTCTACCTTTGCGACTTTGTCCTGCGGAAGAAGTTCGCTGAAAACCTCGGTAATTCCGAGAGAAGAAGCAACATCTTCGGCAACCTGATGGGCATCTCCGGTCAGCATGACAATCCGGTCAACGCCGGAGCGTTTCAGATCTGCAACTGCCTGACGGGCATGTTCCTTGATCTGGTCGGAAATGACCAGGTGTCCCTGGTAATCTTCATCCACAGCAATATGCACGATAGTACCGGTTTCATGACAGGAATGGCAGGCAACAGGAATGCGCGCCATAAGCTTTTCATTGCCGGCGTAGACCTTTTTACCGTCCACCGTGGCACAGATGCCATGGCCGCTGATTTCCTCAATGTCGGTAACCCGTGAGCGGTCGACCTTTTTGCCATAGGCAGTCTGAATGGATTTTGCAATCGGGTGGGAGGAAGCGCATTCAGCATGTGCCGCCAGATCAAGGAGAGCGTCTTTCTCCATACTGCTGTGATGGATACCGCTGACAGAGAAGACCCCTTTTGTCAGGGTCCCGGTTTTGTCCATCACCACGGTTTTTACCTGCGAGAGTGTTTCCAGGTAGTTGGAACCTTTGATCAGAATGCCTTCATGGCTGGCTCCGCCAAGCCCGGCAAAAAACGTGAGCGGGATGGAAATGACCAGTGCACAGGGGCAGGAGATGACGAGAAAGGTCAGGGCGCGGTAAATCCAGGTGCCGAAGTTCGCACTGTTTCCGGTAAGCAGAAGGAAAAGCGGAGGCAAAACTGCCAGAGCGAGAGCACAGTAGCACACGATGGGAGTATAGAACCTGGCAAATTTGGAGATGAAATCCTCCGAACGGGACTTGTTGGAGGAAGCATTTTCCACCAGGTCCAGAATACGGGATGCAGTGGACTCCCCAAACTCATGGGTTGTCTGAATCGCCAGCACGCCGGTTTCATTAATGCAGCCGCTCATGACTTTGCTGCCGGGAACCACGCTGCGGGGAACGCTTTCCCCGGTAAGGGAGGAGGTATCCAGCGAAGAGGAACCTTCAAGGACGATTCCGTCAATGGGAATCTTTTCGCCTGGCTGCACAATAATCCGTGTTCCGATTTCCACTTCGTCCGGGTCTACCTGAACGAGCTGCCCGTCTTCTTCCACATTGGCATAGTCAGGCCGGATATCCATGAGTTCAGCAATATTTTTTCTGCTTTTTCCTACGGCAATACCCTGGAAGAGTTCTCCGATCTGATAAAACAGCAGTACGGCTACGGCTTCCGTATACTCACCGGTGGAAAGAACCGCCAGGACATAGGCACCGACAGTGGCTACGGACATGAGAAAGTTTTCATCAAAAACCTGTCCGTGCGAAATATTTACGGCGGCACGCTTCAGAACATCGTATCCGATAAGCAGATAGGGGATGAGATAGAACAGGGCTTTCGGAAAAGGGTTCCCGAGAGGAATAAAATAGAGGAGAACCGTGAGAACGGATGTGATGAGGATGCGTGCAACCATGTTTTTCTGTTTCTTGGTCAAGAAGGATCGCCTCGGTTCATGTGCTTAGAAGTCGATGGAGCAGTCACTTTCCACGTTCTGGCAATTCCGGAGTACTGCCGGCATGACGGTTTTCGGATCTGCACCTTCTTCAAATTCTACATTCATCTTGAGAAGCATGAAATTGACAACAGCTTTTTTGACACCGGGAGTGTTATTGGCAGCAACTTCCATTTTATTGGCACAGTTGGCACAATCCACGTCGATTTTATAACTCTTTTTCATAATCGTTACCTCTCAATAATTAAATGGTTGTTTAATCGTTTAATAGTATAATGCGAAGCCTGATTCTTGTCAATCCCTGAATTCCGTTTTTTTGCGATTTGTTTTTCAGCTCGATGAAGCAGCGAAGTCCTCCGGCTGGGCATAAGGACAGAGGAAAGGAAAAAGAGGAACGCGACAGATACTTCGGGAAAGGAAGAGAGGAATCTGTCCATAAAATGCGAAAAAATGAATGCGTAGAACATCAAAAGATGGTACAATCGATACAGAATCATCGGAAAGGAAGGAACGCAATGAGCACCTACAAACAGAAGAATATCTCGGATATCAATCTGGAAGACTATTTGCAGGAATATGAAGGAAAACAGACAAGTGCGAAAAATCTGTTCTTTACCGGCGGACGGCCCAGAGAATCCCTGAACGGAACCTGGCACTATGCAGTGGATCAGTATGATACCTGTATCCGTCAGCACTGGTTTGAGGAAAGGTATCGGGACGCGCAGGGAAACACACTTCCGGTGGACTTTTCCTTTGACAGCTGGCCGACCATGGAACTGCCATGCTGCTGGAATACCAGGGAGGAGAAGCTGTTTCTGTATGAGGGGAGCATGATCTTTACCCGCACGTTCTCCTTTCATCGGGAAAAGGATGAAAAGGTCTTTCTGCACTTCGGGGCAGTAAACTATGTCTGCCGGGTGTTCCTCAACAAGCAGTATGTGGGCATGCACCGGGGCGGTTCCACTCCTTTCTGCTTTGATGTGACAGGCCTGCTGCAGGAGGAGAACCGAATCATCATCCAGGCAGACAATACCCGCCGTGAAGAACAGGTGCCGACAGATAACTTTGACTGGTTTAATTATGGCGGAGTATATCGGGACATCGACCTGATCCGGGTACCCCGGAATTACGTCCGTCGTTTCAAGCTTTTTCTGGTTCCGGATGGATGCTTTGACAAGATCCGGGTGGAAGTCAGCATGTCCGGGAAACGTGCCCAGAAAGCTTTCCTGGAGATTCCTGAGCTTGATCTGCAGGCAGAGATCCCGTTGAAAGATGGCGCCGGCAGTTCTGTTTTCAAGGTAAATCCGGTGCTCTGGAGCCCGGAAAACCCAAAATTGTATAAGGCTTACCTGACCTGCGGCAAAGACCGGGTGATGGAGGAAACCGGATTCCGGGAGATCCGCGTTAAAGACCGGGAAATCCTTCTGAATGGGAAACCGGCCTTCCTTCGTGGAGTTTGCTCGCACGAGGACAGCGTTCCGAACGGCAAGGCGCTGACGGAGGAAGAATACCTGGATACCCTTCACCAGGCGAAGAACATGGGGTGCAACTTCATGCGACTGGCACATTATCCCCACAGTGAAAAGATGGCAATGCTGGCCGATCGGGAAGGAATCCTTCTCTGGGAAGAAATACCGGTGTACTGGGCTATCCGCTTTGCACGACAGGATACCTATGGGGATGCGGAAAACCAGCTGGCAGAATTAATGCACAGGGATGCAAACAGACCCAGCGTCATCATCTGGTCCGTGGGAAATGAAAATGCGGATACCAATCCGAGACTCCGTTTCATGAAACGCCTGGCAGACTTCGCACATCGAAATGACAAGTCGCGTCTGGTTTCGGCAGCCTGCCTGGTCAGCTTTTCGGAACTGGCCATCGCAGACCGGCTGGCGAAATACCTGGATGTGATCGGTATCAATGAATATATGGGCTGGTATTCACCGGACTTTGGCCTTCTGCCCAGACTGTTTGAAAACAGTCATCCGGACAAGCCGGTGATCATTACGGAATTTGGTGCAGATGCACTTCCGGGACTTGTCGGAGATGAAAAGGAAAAAGGAACAGAGGTCTATCAGAAATACGTATACGAGCGGCAGCTCCAGATATTGCACACGATCAGCTATGTAAAAGGCCTGACTCCATGGATTCTTTATGATTTCCGCTGCCCGCGCAGAACGAGTTCCATCCAGAATTACTATAATCGGAAAGGACTTTTGTCTCCCGATAAGAAATACCGCAAGCCGGCATATGAAGAAATGAGAAAGTTCTATCTTCAGCTTCAGCAGGAATCCCGGTAAGAGAGCTCTTCGAAATAAATCAAAAGGAATGGGTTCTCCGGCTGTTGATACAGGAATAATCCGCAGGTCTGTCCCGAAAGTGAACTCCCCTCCTGAATTCAGAAGGGGGAGTTTTCTATCTGTAAAAAGGAAAAGAATATGATACTAAGGGTAATTTAATATTTGAAGGTGAATATTTAA
>CAMVHE010000139.1 GCA_947167215.1 uncultured Clostridia bacterium | reverse complement strand
AATTCCTCCCACGACCTATAGAGGTCGGGGTCTCCTTGCTTACGATTGATGAATACACAGGAAAAACTGGATTTCTCCCCGCTTGACGCTGCAACCATTTCCGGGGAGGAAATGACGAGGCCGGAGACGACCTACCTGAAGGATGTCTGGCGGAATCTGAGAAAGCGCAAGACGGCAATCGCCAGCCTGGTGATCCTGGCGCTGCTGGTGTTCATGGTGCTCTTCGGTCCCATGATGAACGAATTCAACTATTACAGCAATGACTACAGTGCGGCCAACCAGGGACCCAATGCGGTGCACTGGTTTGGCACGGATACCCTGGGAAGGGACCTGTGGACCCGGGTGTGGGTCGGAGGCAGGGTATCCCTGCTGATTGCCATCCTGGCCACCGTCATCCCCTATGCCATCGGGATGCTGATCGGCGGCGTTTCCGGCTACTTCGGCGGGAAGGTGGACATGATCATCATGCGCCTCATCGATGTCCTGATGGGCATCCCCAGCATGATCTACAATATTCTTCTCATCATGGTGCTGGGCAGCGGCAGCATTTCCACGCTGGTCATCGCCTTTACCATCACCGGGTGGCTGGGCAGCGCCCGGACGACCCGGGGCCTGGTCCTTCAGCTGAAGGAAAGGGAGTTTGTCATGGCCAGCACCACGCTGGGCGCTTCCCCCATGCGCATCATCCTGCGGCACCTTCTGCCCAATACGCTCGGCATCATTGTTGTAGGCATGACCATGATGATCCCCAGCGTCATCTTTGCGGAAGCCTTTCTCAGCTTTATCGGCCTGGGAATCACGCCGCCGAATCCTTCCTGGGGACAGCTGATCAAGGAGGCAAGCGAGGTCTTCAAGCAGTATCCCTACCGTTTCATCATCCCCTGCATTTTCGTGGGCCTCACGATGCTCTGCTTCAACCTTCTGGGAGACGGCCTGCGGGATGCACTGGATCCGCGTCTGCGCAGCTGAGAGGAGGAGGAAAAACATGCAGGAAAACAACCATCTGCTGACCGTTCAGGACCTGTCGGTATCCTTCTTCACCTATGCAGGCGAGGTACAGGCTGTGCGGGGCGTGTCCTGGTACCTGAATCCGCAGGAGACCATTGCGATTGTGGGAGAGAGCGGATGCGGAAAGAGCGTGACGATCCAGACGGTCATGGGGCTGCTGCAGAGCCCGCCCGGAAGGGTCAAGACCGGCAGCGTGCAGTTTGAAGGCAGGGAGATGCTGAACCTGTCTCCGAAGCAGCTCCGGGAAATCCAGGGAAACCGCATGACCATGATTTTCCAGGACCCCCTTTCCTACCTGAACCCGACCATGCGGGTTGGGGAGCAGATTGCCGAAAGCTACCGCCTGCACCACCGGGTGACGAGGCAGGAAGCAGAAGCCAGGGTCCTGGAGATGATGCGCCTTATTTCCTTTCCGGAACCGGAACGCAATATGCGCGCCTATCCCCATCAGCTGTCCGGCGGCATGCGGCAGCGCATCATGGTCGCCATGGCCCTGATCTGCACTCCGCAGGTGCTTTTTGCGGATGAACCGACCACGGCGCTGGATGTGACCATTCAGGCACAGATCATTGAACTGATGAACTCCCTCAAGGAAAAGCTCCGGACGGCCATTGTGCTCATTACCCATGACCTGGGCGTGGTGGCCAACATGGCGGAGCGCATCTATGTGATGTATGCCGGAAAGATCGTGGAGGAAGGGGATGCCCGGGATATCTTCTATCATCCGAAGCACCCGTACACCTGGGGCCTGCTGGCCTCGGTTCCCCGCCTGGACGGCGAACAGAACCGAAGTTTTACCTATATTCCCGGTACGCCTCCGGACCTGCTGAATCCGCCTGCGGGGTGCCCCTTTGCAGCTAGGTGCAGGTATGCCACAAGGGCCTGCCTGAGCCGTTTCCCGGAGGAAACGTCCTTCGGGGGCAGGCATAAGGCATCCTGCTTCCTGTATTATCCGGGAGCGGAAGAGAACCTCCGGCAGGCAATGGAAGGGAGGCAGCAATCATGAATGACAGGGTCATCCTGGAAACCCGGGATTTATGCAAGACATTTGATGTCAAGGGAAAGGGAAAACTGAAGGCCGTCAATCATGTCAGCCTCGCCGTCCACGAGGGGGAAACCCTGGGGCTGGTGGGAGAGAGCGGCTGCGGAAAGACGACCCTGGGCAGGACCATTGTCAAGCTCTACAAACCGGATGCGGGCAGCATCCTTTACGAAGGCAGGGATATCTGGCAGCAGAAGGGACGGGAGAACCTGCGCTACCACAAGGACGTGCAGATGATCTACCAGGACCCGTATGCCTCCCTGGACCCGCTGGCAGTGGTCAGCACCTCCATCGGGGAGGGGCTGGATATCCACGGGCTGTATAAGGGGAAGGCACGGCATGAACGGATTCTTGAACTGCTCCAGATGGTGGGGCTGAACAGGGAGCATGCCAACCGCTTCCCCCATGAGTTTTCCGGCGGACAGCGGCAGCGCATCGGGATTGCCAGGGCGCTGGCGGTGGAGCCGAAGCTCATTGTGTGTGATGAACCCATCTCGGCCCTGGACGTTTCCATCCAGGCGCAGGTCATGAACCTGCTGATGCGTCTGCAGGATGAGATGCATCTGTCCTATCTTTTTATTACCCATGACCTGTCCATGGTCAAGGCCATCTCGGACCGCATTGCCGTGATGTATCTGGGCTCGGTGGTGGAACTGGCGCCTGCCGGCGTGCTGTATGCAGACCACCGGCATCCCTATACGGCGGCGCTGCTTTCTGCCATCCCGATTCCGGACCCGGATGTGGAGGAACGGCGGCAGCGGATGATTCTTTCAGGGGATATCCCGAGCCCAGTCAACCTGGGCGGAGGATGCCCATTTGCCTCCCGGTGCCCCCAGTGCCGGGGACGCTGCCGGGAAGAAGCGCCGGTGCTGAAAGAGGTATCTGCCGGCCATTTCGTGGCCTGCCATGAAGCAGGGTAAGGAGAGCGTATGATCGCGGAAACAGAAGCAATGGCACTGTTCGATGCCGCCCTGGCGGGCGGTGCGGACTTTGCGGAACTTTTCATGGAAGACCGGGAAGAGGTCGCCGTGGACTATGACGGCACCGCATCCCTGTCCCGGGTGCACGGGTATGGGGCAGGCCTTTACCTGCTTTCCGGCACCCAGGGAGCCTATGTCTACTTTAATGATTTTTCCCCAAATACCCTGCAGCGGGCCCTTTCGGATGCCCTGTCGCTGCTGCAGGCAGAAAAAAAGGGACAGGGACACGCCTGCAGGCTGCAGAAAAGCTGCCGGGAGAATCCCTGCCCGGTCCGGGTTTACCCTTCGGAAGTATCCGAGAAAAAGAAAATCGCACTGCTGCAGAATGCCCATCGTCTGGCGGTAGCGGAGCCCGGTGTGGCCGGGTGCAGCCTGCGCTTTACCGAGCGGGATCAGCGGGTGACAATCCTGAACAGTGAAGGCGTGCATGCAGAGGACCGGCGGGTGACCACGCGGATGCGCTTTGTGCCGGTGGTCAGCGCCGGTACGGAGAAGGCCAGCACCTTCACCGAGTTCTGTGCTGCGGCAGGGATGGAGGCCTTTGAGGATGGTGCCCATCTGCAGGTGCTGAGAAGCAGCATTTCCGACCTGCGTGGGTCTCTTACGGCGGTGGAGGCCCCCAGCTGCCGGATTCCCGTGGTCCTGGCCGGCGGAAGCTGCTCCGGCACCTTCTTTCATGAGGCCTGCGGGCATCAGTTGGAGACGCGTTCGCTGCAGGAGGGCGGAATCTTCTGGGACCGCAGGGGCGAGGAAGTTGCCTCTCCGCGGGTGACGCTGGTGGACGACGGGACCATGCCCGGGATGTACGGATCCTCCCGCTTTGATGATGAAGGCATGCCCCGGCAGAAGAATATCCTGATCGAAAAGGGGATCCTGAAGGGGTATATGGCGGACCGCCTGGGCGCACGCCGGCTGAACCTGCCGAGAACCGGCAGCGGAAGGCGGCAGGATTATGCCCATGCACCGGGACCCCGGATGAGCAATACCTATCTGGCGGCAGGCACGGATGACGAGGAGTCCATGATCCGGGAACTGCCGGTGGGACTGTATGTGACCGGGATCGGAGGAGGCACGGGGGGAAGGGAATTCACCCTGCTGGCCTCCACGGCGTACCTTATCCGCCACGGAGAGATTGCAGAGCGCGTGAAGGGAGCCATTCTCGTGGGACGCGGGGATGAGACCATGCGGAAGATTGACCGGGTGGGAAAGCGTTTTGTCAAGGAAGAGGGAGGCGGATCCTTCTGCGGCGCCGACTCCGGATTCATTGCCACGACAACTTCGGGACCGCAGATGCGCATCTCGGAGATGGTGGTAGGCGGAAAGGGGGGATCCCTGTGATCGATCTGTCTTCATACCGGAAAGCTTTTGAAAACCTTCCGGAGGGGGTCTCCCGGGCGGAGGTCAATGCCGAGCGCATTGCCTGCCGGGCTATTTCGATCCGGGACGGCCGGGCTGCCAGCAGTGAAGCCTATGATATCACCAAGTATTATGTGCGGGCAGGCGGGGAGTGCCTGGGACGCGTGTATACCGAGAAGCCCGACGAGGAGGTTCCGCGGCTGCTGAGACAGGCTGCGGCATGCGCGCCGGAAGGGGACGCCCCGGAATCCATGCATGGCCCGGAGGCGGACCGGGAGCAGAAGGAACCGGCACCGGAAGAAAGCATCCGGGAGATGATTGCCTTCGGAGCAGAAGCGGAAAAGCTGCTGGCTCCTGCCAGTATCCAGAAACTCTCCGTGCGCGTGACCACCAGGGAGATGCGGACGGTGAATACCCTTGGCCTGGACTCCTCCTTTACCACCCACTGGGTGGATGTGGAAACCGCCATTTCCCTGCTCCGGGAGGGGATGCAGGATGCGGAGGCGGAAACCCATCTCTGCGGAAGCAGCCTGGCATCGCTGTCCCCGGCAGACCTGGCGGCAAAGGCACTCCGCCTGTGCAGAAACATGGATGCGGACGGTGCCCTTCCGGTACGGATTGCCGGCGGGAAGTATGACTGCGTCATGACCGGCCAGGTGATGCGCAATATCCTGATGACCGCATGGCGGGCCTTTTCCCAGGAAGCCATGCAGGCAGGAGGCTCCTGTTTCGCGCCGGGAGAGGAAATCGGCAGCGGGGCAGTCAGCCTGTTGAATGCTCCGGAGCATCCGCTGTCCGGAAAGGTTTTCCCGGTGGACAGCGAAGGCACGCCCATGCGGGAAACGACGGTGGTGCGGAACGGAAAGCTGGAGGAGCCGCTCCGGACCCTTGCCTCTGCACGGAAAGCGGGAGCGGACAGCAACGGCTGCGCCGGCAGGGTGCCCGTGATGACGGGCACGGTTCCCATCTCCCTGACGACGGTCCCGGGATTCTTTTACCTGAAGCCGGATACCTCCCTTTCCATGGAGGACCTGGTGGGGAAGATGCAGAACGGAATTGTCCTTACGTATTCCCTGGACCTTTTCCATTCCGTGAATATCGCCTCCGGTCTGTTTTCCGTTCCCTGCGGCGGGTATCTCGTGAAGGACGGGAAACCGGCGGGGTCCCTGGAATGCGTTGCCGGAGATCTCGATTTTGATGATTTCTATTTCAGAAACTACTGCGTGGGAAGCCCTTCGGTCCTCCTGCGCTCCCTTACCTTTTCCACCTGAAGGAGGTATATCATGCTTATTCTGGAAGAAGCGGCCGTCCGCAGCGTCCTGACGCCGGAAAGGTGCATGGAAGGCATGCGGAAGGTTCTCAGAGACCTGGCAGAAGGAAAATGCGCCATGCCGGACCGCCTCATCTGCCGCATGCCCAATACGGCGATGCTGGGATTCATGCCCGCCTATGTCGGCGACTACTACGGTGCAAAGGTCATTGCCGCCTACGCACCGAATATGGGGACGGAGTACCCTTCCCACATCGGCTATGTGATGCTCTTTGAATCCGTGCATTCCACGGTTGTTGCCATGGTGGAAGCAGGCAGCATCACGGAGATCCGCACCGGATGCGTGAGCGCCATTGCCACGGATCTGCTGGCCAGGAAAGATGCCAGCCATCTGGGAATCATCGGATGCGGTGCACAGGCAAGGTCCCATTTTGCTGCGATCTCAAGAATACGGAACATCCGGCAGGTGAGTGTCTATGACCTCCGCAGGGAGGCGGCAGAGCGCTTTGCGGAGGAAGTGCGGGGGACAGGAATCCCGGTCACCATCGCCGACAGTGTGGCAGAAGCCGTGCGAGATGCGGATATCATCTGCACCCTGACGCCTGCCAAAGAAGCCTATCTCACCCGGGAAATGGTGAAACCGGGGGCGCACATCAACGCGGTGGGGACCTTTACCCCGACCACAAGGGAAGTGGATTCCGATCTGGTGGCGGCTTCCAGGCTGTATGGCGATTATGCCGCATCCACACGCACCGAAAGCGGGGAATACCTGATTCCCCTGCAGGAGGGAAAGATTCAGGAATCCCATCTGCTGGGGGACCTGGGTGGACTGCTCACCGGGAAGACGGAAGGCCGCCGGAGCGATTCGGATATTACTCTGTTTGACGCGCTCGGTCTTGCAGTGGAAGATGTGGAGAGCGCGAAAATGGTTTATCTCGCAGTACAATAAGCGTTCCTGACCATACTGCACGCTGTAGGAAAAAATGCCCAAAGCCTTGAAAACAGAGGCCCTGGGCATTTTTCATCCTGAACCGGAGACGGACTCCGGCACTTCGCTTCGCTCATCCTTTTCCGGGAGTACGGAAGGCAATTGCCAGATCCGGAAAATCATGTTATTATGATGAAAAGACGCGGGATGACCGCTGTATCCGGAAACTGTCAGGATGGAGGAAAAGAAGATGGCAATCAGCGAAAAATGGGCCCCGGTATTTGAAAATGAGGAATTGATTCAGAAAGTGCTTCCGATGGAACCGGAAGATGCCCAGAAGGTTCTGGCGGAGAATGGATTTGATTTTCCGCTGGAGGAGATACTGGAAGTAGGCAGAGAGCTGTATGCTATGAAGCAGAAAGCAGAAGCAAATGGCGGTGAACTGGACGAAGACGATCTGGAAGACGTCGCAGGCGGAGTCAACTTTAAGATCATCGGTGGTCCTATCCGGCCGTTCAATCCCATTAAACTGCTGTCCAGGTGGTAATTTTCCGATGGGAGCCGCCACTCGCTCCATGACAATGCGTTCAGAAAGTCCGAAATTTCGGACTTTTTTATGTTTTTTGGGGGCTCCGGTCACGGACAACCACTGCGGAATCAAGGACTTTCCGAGCAGAATGAACAGAAGGCTGATTTTGATGTGGAAATGCCCGGTTATGCGGTTGGCCTTGTTGAAAGCCAGCAAAAGGCTATATTAGTGGGCAGAATGAATTGTACCCCTTGTCAAGGACACAAGAGATTTTAGTTGTCCTGTTCTGAATCTCGAGATCCAAAAAGTCCCTAGAAATGTTTCACACAAGGCAAAAAGTCCATTGAAAAATATTTTAAACGACGCCAAAAGTCCATTGAAAAATATTATAAATGATGCAAAAAGTCCATTGAAGAATATTGAATTATGCATATACTATGATTGTGATAAAAGGAGGGCTGGCTATGCTGAAACGTAAAATTGAGCGCATTCTGAAAAACTGGAAGGATACGGAAGGGCACATGCCGCTCATCATCAAAGGCAGCCGGCAATGTGGCAAGACCTTTTCCGTCCGGCAGTTCGCCCGGGAAAACTATGCCCATGAAATCTATCTGAATTTCTATGCGAATAAAGGCTATGCTTCCGTTTTCTCCGGGTCCCTGGAAGTGGATCATCTGACCATGCTGCTTTCCGCCCTTTTAGGGCCTGAGGCCATCTTTGAGGCGGGAAAAACGGTGATCATCCTAGATGAAATCCAGGAATGCCCTGAGGCAAGGACAGCTCTCAAATTTTTTGCCATGGATGGCCGGTACGACGTGATCGGCACAGGCTCCCTGCTGGGCGTTAAAGGCTATGGCAAACGGCCTGCCTCTATTCCGGTGGGTTATGAGCAGATTGAAGAAATGTATCCTATGGATTTTGAAGAGTTTCTCTGGGCAAACGGCATCGAAGCACCGGTTATCCAGTATTTGAACGAGTGTTTGAAAAATGAAACACCCGTAGCCGAGGCATTGCACGAAAAGCTTCGTCAGCTGCTGCTGCAGTATGCGGTGGTGGGTGGCATGCCCGCTGTGGTGCAGACCTTTGTAGATTCGCATCAGATGAATACAGTGCTCCAACTGCAGCGGGATATCCTGTCCGATTATGAAGACGATATGGTCAAATACGCTGATGATAAGGATAAGCCTTTCATCCGCGAATGCTTTCAGTCCATTCCCAGGCAGCTGAGCAAAGAGAACAAGAAATTCCAGTATTCCGTGGTAAAAAAAGGGGCGACCGCGTCCCAATTTTCCGGTAGCCTGCAGTGGATCGAGGACGCGGGCATCATTCGCCGCTGCTACAATCTGACCCTTCCGGAATTGCCCTTGGACGGGAACGCTATTCAGGATTTTTTCAAGGTCTATATGGTGGATAGCGGCCTGCTGATCGCCATGCTGGAAGACGGCACGCAGTTCGATGTGCTGCAGGGCAATCTGTTCGGCTACAAAGGGGCTATTTTTGAAAACCTCGCTGCCGACATCCTGGCAAAGATGGGCCGGAAGCTCTATT
>CAMVHE010000138.1 GCA_947167215.1 uncultured Clostridia bacterium | reverse complement strand
GGCGAGGAAGAGAAGAGTGAGCAGGAGCCGCTGAAAATCTGGGGCAAAGTCCAGGAAATAGATGGAAAGCTGCAGATTGTTAACGCACAGCTGCCTGTGATTTCCGCCCAGTGCCTGAGAGTGGCCTGCTCGGACGGCCATATGGCGGCCGTATCGGTTTCCTTCAAACATAAGCCGACCATGGAACAGATTCTGGATAAATGGCGCAATTTCAATACACTGCCTCAGGAGCTTGAGCTTCCAAGCGCACCGAAGCCGTTTCTGCAGTATTTTGATGATCCATCCAGACCGCAGACCAGGCTGGACAGAGACTTTGAGAATGGATTCGGGGTTTCGATCGGCAGGCTGAGGGAGGACCGGATTTTCGATTATCGGTTTGTATGTCTGAGCCATAATACGGTAAGAGGCGCCGCCGGCGGCGGAATCCTTTCAGCTGAACTGCTTTGCCGTCAGGGTTACATTACTGCTAAGGGGGACCAGTGATGAAAGCGTTATTCGAAGGCTGCGGCACCGCTCTTATCACTCCGTTCAGGAATGGGGAAGTAGATTACCCGGCGCTTGACCGGCTGGTTGAGACACAGCTGGAGGCGGGGATTGACGCGTTGATCGCTGTTGGTACAACGGGTGAGCCGGCCACGCTGACCTGGGATGAACATCTGAGTGTGATACGGCGGATTGTGGATATCACGCATCATCGTATTCCTGTAATCGCAGGTACTGGATCGAACAGTACGGCTGAAGCAGTGCAGGCTGCCCAGAAATCCCATGAATTTGGTGCGGATGCACAGCTTGTGGTGACACCGTATTACAATAAGACCAGCCAGGCCGGACTTGTGGCACATTTCCGGGCGATAGCGGATGCAGCCACATTACCGGTTATTGTGTACAATGTTCCGGCAAGAACGGGAATCAATATCGGACCTGAAGCATTGATGAAGATCTGCTCGCATCCCAATGTCATTGCCGTAAAGGAAGCTTCATACGACGTGGCGCAGGCTCTGGATAAGATGCGGCTTGTCGGAGATAATGCAGTGTTCTATTCCGGAAACGATGATATCTGCGTTCCATTAATGTCCTGCGGGTTCAAGGGGGTCATTTCCGTAGCATCAAACCTGATGCCGGAGGAAATGGTTCGAATGGCCCATCTTGCTTTGGAGGGCAGAACGATTGAAGCAGCGGAAATACAGATTCGGCTTCTGCCATTGATAAACGCTCTGTTCAGTGAAACGAGTCCCATTCCGATTAAAGCGGCTATGTCAGCGATTGGAATGTGTGAAGATGAACTGCGGCTTCCGCTCGTTCCCATGCAGCCCGAGACTCGCTCTAAATTGCTCTCTGTCATGCGTGAACTTGGAATGGGGGTCTGAGCGGGGAATGTTTATTGCTGTTGGCGGGGCTCTGGGACATATGGGAAAAGCCGTAACAAAGCTTGCGGAAGAAAAGGAACTGGAGGTTCTGGGCGTTGATATTCGAGCGGATTCTTCGATGCAAGAGCATCAGATATACAGTTCATTTTCCCAGCTTCCCGGAAAAGTGGATGCATTGATTGATTTTTCCTCTCCGGATGCACTGAGTGGGATTCTCTCTTACGCAAAATGCTTTCATGTTCCCTGCGTTCTCTGTACTACAGGGTATTCTGAAGAGGATATTCATGCCATAGAAGCAGCATCCGGCGTCATTCCGGTTTTCCGTTCTGCCAATATGAGTCTTGGCATTTCGGTGGTTTCCCATCTTGTACAGGAAGCAGTGAGAATGCTTGGCAGCAGCTTTGATATCGAGATTGTGGAAACTCATCATCGCAGGAAAAAGGACGCTCCGAGTGGAACGGCACTCATGCTGCGTGACGCAGTTTGTGAGGCGGGAGGTGGAACGAACGGCACTGTGCTGGGACGGCAGGGTAATCATTCTGCAAGGCAGCCTGGAGAAATAGGAATCCATGCTGTACGCGGCGGCACGGTAACCGGGACGCATGATATCAGATTCCTGGGAGAAATGGAGCAGGTTTCCATTTCACATATTGCAGAGGACAGAACGGTTTTCGCGTCCGGTGCAGTTCAAGCAGCCCTGTTCCTGAAAAACAAGGGAGCCGGCCTGTACAATATGGATGATTTGTTAAGTGAAAGACTAGGTTATTGAAATCAGAATTGAATAGATGGTCTGCATCAGGCAGAGTAACTGCTGACGCGTAAAGTGTGCATGAACGGGGAGTTGTCATGTAACGAAGCAGAAATGCGCGGTGTCAGTGGTGCATCCCGCTGCTGAACTGCCTTTGCGGATCTGTGCCAAAGGCAGTTTTCTAATGCCTTTTTGCAAAGGAGGTAGAATACATGTTAAGTCCGTCTTCAAATTCTATTGTTTCTCGCAGTTACTGGCGCATGGCTGTTTCTGAATTCAAATCGACAAAAATGAGAGTTTTTGCCGCAATTCTGATTGCACTGAGAATCGTTCTGAAATCTGTAGCGATTCCAATCGGCCCGGAACTGAAAATAAACATAGCCTTCTTTATTAATGCATATGGGTCAATGATCTATGGTCCGGTTGTGGCCATTGTGGGAGCTGCGATCTCTGATACGCTTGGATGGGTATTGTTTCCGTCGGGACCTTATTTCTTTCCTTTCATTTTTACGGAAATTGCCGGATCCCTGATTTTTGCATTGTTCTTCTATAGAAGAGATTTCTCGGCAAAGCATGTGATTCTGTCCAGGTTTTGTATTGATTTCTTTGTGAATATTGTCATGAATACCCCGATCATGTGGCTGTATTATCGAATGGTCATGGGAAAGAGCTATGTTCTTTTTGATGGGGTCCGGATTGCCAAGAACCTTGTCATGTTTCCTATTGAATCAGTATTGCTGATCCTGTTTTTCCGGCTTGTTATTCCTGCGACGAGAAAAATTGCCGACATTACAGCAACGGGTCAGTACTTAAAGCTGACACGAAAGCATGTCGCGCTCCTGTCAGCTCTGCTTCTGGTAGGTGTTGTTTCAGCCGGCGGCTATATGGTGTATCAGCATAATCACACATCGCTGAGCGCTTCCTATTCTTCGGAGGAGCGGCTTTCCAAAAATCTTGAGATGAAAAGCATCCTTTCCGGGAAATATGAACAGTATGGCGGCGATGAATGGATTACAGTGATTGAGAGTGCATATAATACGCTTGGATCCAAAGAAGTCTATTATACCGTTGCAGTATATAAGGTGAATCAGGACATTTTTCTGGAGAAAGAAAAAGAGGATTCCAGCTATACGCTGGCCCGGGTGCAGGGGTATTCCAAATCCAAAGCTGCGGCAGATAATGCGCTGGAGAGAGAGGGAACTGCATCCATTATATTGGATAAGAACACCAAAGCTGTTCTATCTGTTGAAATGACAACGCAGGCAGCAGGAAAGAAAGATTAAATGTCTGTTTGAATGTCTCCTGTTTTCGAAGGGACGGGTTATTTGCACAAAAAAGCTCCTGCTGAAACACATTGGTCTGCTTAAAGCAGATATATGTTTCAGCAGGAGCTTTTGTTTCAGTCCTGATCGTCTACGAGAAGCAGTTCAAAGCATGGATAATAGGTTGTTCCGTTTTCTGCATCCAGAATCTCATAATTGCCGATCAGCCGTCCATATATGCGATGTGTGGAGTCGATTTCAAACTTGGGATCCTGATCGCATGTCAGGACAACCATATTGCGGTACCCATTTTTTGTTGACTGCATTGCTGCAAATACAATCCATTCATCACCGCTTTGAGTGACCTCGGTAATATAGAGATTGTAGGTCATGATACGTCCAACGTAGTTTTTGAGCTTTGCGGTCAGATTCGTGTAAGCGGGCTTAATGGCTGCTGATTTGGTTTTTTCGATTTTTTCCTGTTCAGACATGGTACGGTTGACATTCCATGAGAACCTGCGCTCATCGAGGCCTTTCTTCTGGAAGGTGAGCGTGATGCTGTAATTACCTTCCATGGAAGTATCAAGCTTAAAGGAGAAAGCACCGGAGTTATTGGTCCGTACCTGCTTGTTCATGGAAAAAGAACCGCTTACGAGGCACTGAATGGTCGTATTTCTGTCGGTGATTCCCTTGATGACAAACTTGTCTTCCGTGAACTGTTCTGGTATTACAGGATCAAAATTGACCGGAAGAAGCGTCTGCTTATAGGTGGTTGTGCCGAAGACGGTTTCGCCGACAGTGTTTTCGCCGTCAAGATAGGTCAGGGTCATGAGCCACGTGCCTTCCTGGGGCAATTCCACATTAAAGGTAAAAGCACCTTTTTTGGAAGCATCGGTTTCCATGCGAATCGGTTCATTTCCGGACATCCGCATGACCACGGCGATAATGTGAAGGCCGCTGTTGCATGTGCCTTTCACTTTGAATTTGCCGGTGTTGGTTTCGGACGGAGGTTCTGAAGTAATTGTGCTTGAGAACTGGATATGACTTCCGGAATCCGTATTGGAACTGCTTTCTGAGACTGTTTGAGGGCTTCCGTTCTGAGTCAGAACCTGTGTAAAATGCCACGTGGACATAAGCTTGTTCAGAGCATTCAGATCTGCATTCTTCAAAGCGCGGCCGTAGACTTTATAATCTACGGTGATGGTGTATCCGTTGCGGACAGCACGCCGGGCAAAACCGCGATATACAGTATCGTTGACTGTACGTTTGTATTTCAGCATGAGGAAACGGCCGTACTGATTTGTTTTTTTCCATTCGGCCGACTGATATTTATATCCATCGTCGCCATACAAGGAGCCATTAAGATGGCCTGAACGGTATTTGCTCCGGATGGCCGGGGTCTGTGCATCCAGGTCAAAAAAGGTATTTGAAGTTTCATCCTGTACTGCAGTGAACTCCATGCAGGCATCATTGGCTGTGGACCACGCCTGAGCCAGCACACCGCGGGCATCCCAGTCAGCCAGAAGCGATTCGTTATTCATGCCTCTGTTGGCCATCCATTCCTGATGCATATCCAGATTGTTTCGGGTCAGGAGGATATACTTGGAATCGTCCAGCGTGCACTCTGCATATATGGTATCAAATGTCAGCTTGGTTTCAGCCAGACCTAGTCCGACACAGGAGAGCAGAAGAAGAATCATTATGAAGAAAACCCATGTTTTTCTCATAGTACACCTGCTTTCAGATAATGAGGAAATGTGTCTTTATGGAGCATATTGGGAATAATCAATAGGTTCGGGCTCCGGCCCCTGGGTGAGAACCTTTTTGCGGCGCTTTAAAAAAGTGTCCCGGTCCATCATTACAACATGTCCGCAGCCTGAACAACGGATTTTTATATCTGCACCAACACGGATTACAGTCCATTGGTCAGAACCACAGGGATGTTTCTTTCTGGTTTGAACCACATCGCCAATTCTGATTTCTATGGCATTCACGTTAAAAACCTCCGCAGATTCATTGATTTCTTTGGAGCGTAGCGGATAAACTATACAGGGGTATTATACGCAATCGGAAACAACTGTTCAAGATGGATGCTTTTACAAACGCATCGGGGCTGTCTGTTATTCCGACAGGCATAATCCGGTAAAATCTGACATGGGTCCTGAACAGGCGAAAAGTCAGCATCTCTGGGGAGGGAAAAGTGTTTGGGATATCAAGTTAGGAAGCATTTCTGTCTAAACGTGTATCTGTTCTGAGATCAAGCATTGGGGAAGTCGAAGCTCCCGGAATGTTATGGAAACTTGCCTGGAATTACTGCAAAAGAAAGAAGATGTGCTATACTTCATCTATCTTCAGAATTGTGGGAGATGTTTTGTTTGAACTTTGAATCACCAGTGGGTGTATTTGACAGCGGCGTTGGGGGCATCAGTGTTCTCAAGCGCCTGGTTCAGGAACTTCCGAATGAATCATTCATATATTATGGGGATACTGCTCATGCACCCTATGGGACCAGAAATGTGGATGATATCATGCATTGTGTAAATGAAGTGGTTGATTATCTGCTGAGACAGGATATAAAAGCGCTTGTCATAGCATGCAATACGGCATCTGCAGTGGCAGCTCAGACTCTGCGCTCATGGATGCAGATCCCTGTCATTGCGATGGAGCCGGCTTTGAAGCCAGCCGCATTGCTGAGAAAACAAGGGAGAATATTGGTGCTGGCAACACCTGTGACATTGAAGCTGGAGAAGTTTCAAAAGCTGTATGAACTGTGGGGAGAGGGGGCTGTTCCGGTTCCCTGTCCGGGTTTGATGGAACTTGTGGAAAACGAAGATTTTGCAGGTGCAGAGACGTACCTGCGAGGTGTGTTCAGTACATATGATCCGGATTCACTGGATGCAATTGTTCTTGGGTGTACACATTATGTTTTTTTAAAGTCTCTTATTAGGTCGATGCTTCCTCAGCATGTATTTGTTGTTGACGGAAACGAAGGAACAGCGCGTCAGCTGAAGCATATATTGGAAGAAAAAAGATTATGCTCAAGCGGAGGCAGGGGAACTGTAAAGCTTTATACAAGCGGGGATGCTCACGATATTGAAGTGATGAAACAGCTATATGCTTATGATATTTAATGGATATGAATGATTTGTGTGCTTTCTTTCATAATGATATGGAGTAGAGTCTTTTCTTTTTCATGCATTTCATGTATAATTTGGACAGATAGGCATGCGGATTGATCATCTGAAATGCTTTAATGCATACAGCATAAGGAGGGTTATCATGGCAGATTATGTAACGACCAATATCAGGAATATAGCGCTCATGGGGCATGGCGGCGAGGGCAAGACCACGCTGACTGAGGCAATGCTCTACGCCGCTCATATCATTGATCGCCAGGGCAAGGTGGAAGACGGTAATACGACTACCGACTTTGAGCCTGAAGAGGTTAAGCGTCATTGCTCTATTTCTGCTGCTACAGCACCTATTGACTGGAATGGCAAAATGCTCAATATCATTGACGTTCCAGGCTATTTCGATTTTGCCGGCGAAGTTACGGGACCGGTTCGTGTTGTCGAAACTGTTGGTATCGTTGTAAGTGCAGTTACCGGTTTCAGTGTTGGTGCAGAGAAGGCATTCAAGCAGGCTGTAAAGCATGGAAACTGCCGTATGTTCATTGTAAATCAGATGGACCGTGAGCACGTTTCCTTTGAAAAAGTACTTCAGCAGCTGCGTGAGCGTCACGGCTCCTGCGTGGTTCCTGTGCTGGTTCCGATAGGTGATGGCCCGAGTTTCCGCGGTGTCGTGAACGTTCTTGAAAAGAAAGCCTATGAGGGAAGCTATGACAAGAGCAAGGAAATCCCGATGCCTGCTGAAATGAGCAGCAAAGTGGATCGCTGGTTCGAGGATCTTACCGAACAGGCTGCTGCTGCTGATGATGATCTCATGATGAAGTATCTTGAAGGTGAAGAACTCACCTATGATGATATTCTTCTGGGATTCCATAAGGGCATGAAGGATGGTTCCATTGTACCCGTGGTTTCTGTTTCTGCAGCAACCGGTGTTGGTATCGCACGTATGATGGACCTGATGGCCAAGTACATGCCTTCTCCTTCGCATCTGGGCATTTCCCATGAAGGCTTCAACCCCAAGACGGGCGAGGCGCAGAGCAGGACCTGCACAGATGATCAGCCTTTCTCCGCTTTCATTTTCAAGACCATTGCCGATCCTTATGTTGGTAAACTGTCTCTGTTCCGCATTTTCTCCGGCCAGCTTACAACCAGCACCACTCTGTACAATGTGAACAAGGACAAGACTGAAAAGAGCGGCGGCCTGTATATTCTGCGTGGCAAGAAGCAGATTTCCAAGCAGAGTCTGCATGCCGGCGATATCGGTGCACTGTCCAAGCTTCAGTTCACATCAACCGGTGATACTCTGGCGGACATGAGCAATCCGATTCAGTATCCGACGCTGGATTTCCCGAAGCCCTGTATCAGCAAAGCAGTGTATGCCATGAAGCAGGGTGAGGAAGATAAGGTGTTTACCGGTCTTTCCAGACTCATGGAAGAAGATCCTTCACTGTCCCTGGAAAAGAATACGGAAACAACGGAGACCATTCTTTCCGGCTTGGGCGAAATGCATCTTGATGTTATCCGCAATAAGCTGGAGAGCAAGTTTGGTGCAAAAGCAGATCTGCGGGATCCCAAGATTCCTTATCGTGAGACGATCCGCAAGACAGTCAAGGTTCAGGGACGTCATAAGAAGCAGTCTGGCGGACATGGCCAGTTTGGTGATGTTTGGATCGAGTTCTCTCCGATCTATGACAAGGATGTTGATTTCGAGTTTGAAGATGCCGTTGTTGGCGGTGCGGTTCCCCGCAACTTCATTCCTTCCGTAGAAAAAGGTCTGAGAGAGAATATCGTGCATGGTGTGCTCGCTGGTTATCCTATGGTGCATCTGCATGCGAAACTGTATGACGGATCCTATCATCCGGTGGATTCTTCGGAAATGGCTTTCAAGACGGCTGCCCGCATTGCCTATAAGAAAGGCTGCATGGATGCAAGCCCGGTTCTCCTTGAGCCGATCATGCATGTGGAAGTTACCGTACCGGACGAGTACATGGGCGACATCATGGGCGATATGAATAAGCGCCGCGGCAGGATCATCGGTATGCAGCAGGAAGGCGGCATGCAGCTGGTGATTGCAGAGGCTCCCATGGCAGAAATGTTCAAATATGCGACGGACCTCCGCTCCATGACTCAGGCCAGGGGTTCCTTCGTTCAGAAGTTTGAGCGTTACGAAGAAGTGCCTGCGAACGTGGCAGAAAAGATTATCGCCGTCGAGTCCGTTTATTAAGCTGTCGCAGTTAAGTACATACTTATAAGTA
>CAMVHE010000137.1 GCA_947167215.1 uncultured Clostridia bacterium | reverse complement strand
GACTGTAATTCACGTGGGGTATGTCTATTTTTGCACCGCTCTATCTACCCTTTACTCTTGTTTTGGATATTTGACACCTAAAACGGTAACAGGAACGGAGGGAGCAGGCAGGTGCAGGGTAATATCAGATCTGTTTACCCGCAGCGCTATTATCAAAAGCCTTCCAGTATTCCGTCCGAAGGCTATCCGGAATTCAGTATTTCAAAACTGGAAAAGATAAATTCCATCGAAAGAGAATGAATTGAATGAATATAGCCCACAAGCCGGAAGAGGCTGTGGGTTATAATTAAATCCGGATAAAGCAGATACTCTGAAAAACTCATTCCTACTTAATCATAGAGATGGCAGGAGACGATATGACCGTCGAGCGAGTGCGCTTCAGGCATGGTTTCGGAACATACCTTCATGCATTCCGGGCAACGGTTGTGGAATGGACAGCCGCTGGGTGGATTGGCAGGACTGGGAACATCTCCTACAAGACGGATGCGCTCCTTTACATCAGAAGGGTCTTCTTTGGGGATAGCAGAAAGAAGCGCGCGGGTGTATGGATGCAGCGGATGAGTGTAGACTGCCTCGGTATCACCGGTTTCTACAATATGCCCGAGATACATGACGCCGATTTTTGATGAGATTCTCCGCACAACATTTAGATCGTGGGAAATAAAGAGATAGGAGAGCTTCAGCTCTTTCTGAAGATCCATCAGAAGGTTGAGAATCTGAGACTGGATGGAAACGTCAAGTGCGGACACGGGTTCATCGGCAACCACAAATCGCGGCTTGGTGATCAGAGCTCTGGCAATAGCGATGCGCTGACGCTGACCGCCGGAAAACTGGTGAGGATAGCGGTCAAGCTGTTCGGCATTTAGTCCTACGGCCTGGGAAATCCATGTTACTTCTTTTTCGGTTTCCGCAGGGGAAAGGTGCAGATGAACATTGAGTGGTTCTTCCAGCAGTCGCCGGACAGTCATACGGGGATTCAGAGAGGCATAAGGATTCTGGAAAATCAGCTGCATGTTTTTGCGCATTTTCCGCATTTCCTCATTGCTTAGCGAGGAAAGATTCACACCGTCGAAAGTAACGGTACCGCTGGTGGGTTCGATGATGCGCAGGATGGAACGTCCGGTAGTAGATTTTCCACATCCGGATTCTCCAACCAGACTGAAAGTCTCCTGTTCATGAATCTGGAAGGAGATATCTTCCACTGCATGGACCTGTCCGACAGGCTTGCGGATAATTCCCCCCATAATGGGGAAATAAGTGGTTAAATGAGAGACGTCAACGAGTACGGGATGTGCGTCCATCAGGCCTGCACCTCCTTCGATTGATGAAGCCAGCAGCGACATAAATGACCCGGTGAGACTTCCTTGAGCTCCGGCATCTGAGTGCGGCAGATTTCCATGCAATGGTCACAGCGGTCATGAAAACGGCATCCGGATGCAAATTCACCCGCTGTTGGGACAGCACCCGAGATAGAATAGAGCGGTTCATTGATTTTCCCAAGCGAAGTGACGGACCGCAGAAGTCCGGTGGTGTAGGGATGAGCAGTAGCGTGGAAAAGCTCTTTGATTTCTGCCTGTTCTACGATCTGACCGGCATAAAAAACGGCCACTTCTTCACAGGTTTCGGCGATGACTCCCAGGTCATGGGTGATCATGATGACGGAAGTGTTATAGCTTTCCCGAAGTTCATTCATGAGATCCAGAATCTGGGCCTGAATGGTGACATCCAGTGCTGTTGTAGGCTCATCCGCGATCAGCAGTCTTGGATTATTGATGAGGGCAATAGCAATCATGACCCGCTGGAGCATACCGCCGGAAAGATGATGTGGATAGTCTGCCAGAATCTGCTCTGCCCGTGGAATCTTGACTTTTTCCAGCATATTCAGAGCAGCCTTATGGGCTTCAGATTTTGAAAAGCTGCCGTGGAAGGAGAGCGCTTCCTGAATCTGGGATTCGATGGTATACATGGGATCAAGCGCAGTCATCGGCTCCTGGAAGATCATGGAGATCTCCTTGCCGCGGATACGCCGCATGTGATTTGCCGAAATGTGTGCAAGGTCCACGTCGCCTTCTGTGGAGGCAAAGCGTATGGAACTGGCAGGGTCCAGACTGAGGGGGAAAGAGAGGAGACCCATGATGGAAGAACAGGTAATGCTTTTTCCACAGCCTGATTCTCCTACAATACCGAAATTCTGACGAACTTTGATGTCAAGATTGATGCCTTCTGTGAGCTTGACGCTGGGTTTCTTTTTTCCCCGGTACAGATTAATGGCCAAATTACGCATTTCCAGTAGATTGTCCATAGCCGTTCCTCCTCAGGTCTTCAGCTTGGGGTCAAGAACATCGCGGAGGCTGTCCCCAAGAATGTTAAAGACCAGAATGGTTAAGATGATAAAAAGCACCGGGAAAATTGCCATCCAGGGAGCCTGCTCCATGAAAGCACGGGCTTCGGACAGCATGGAACCCCAGGAGGGATCAGGAGGCTGGATTCCAAGTCCTAAAAAGCTCATGGAAGCTTCTGTCAGAATGGCAGAGGACAAGGCCAGGGTTGCCTGCACCGTGAAGGGCGCAATCGTGTTAGGTGCGATGTGCCGAAGTAGCAGGGGAAATGTCTTTACACCGATGGACTTGGCATTCTGTACATATTCCAGACCCTTTGCGGAAATGACGAATGCGCGAACCGTGCGCACAAATACGGGAATGTTTACAATGCCAATGGCGATCATGGTATTTTCTATTCCGCGGCCAAGCACAGCAGTGATGAAGATGGCAAGCAGGATAGAAGGAAACGCAAACAGAATATCCATGAAGCACATGATGATTCTGTCGACGGTGCCTTCAAAGTAACCTGCAATCATGCCCAGCAGAAAACCGATGGAAGCAGCGATTCCCACAGAAATGATTCCAACCTGCAGGGAAACTCTTGCACCGTAGAGGATGCGGCTGTAAATGTCACGGCCGTAGTTATCGGTTCCAAACCAGAACTGACCATTTGGAGCGGCCTTAGGCATGCTGACCATTTTTTCAGGGGCATAGTGTGCCAGCTGCGGAGCAAAGATGGAGACCATAATGAGGAGCAAAACGGCGATCATGCCAGTACGGCCCATTGGATCTTTGAAGAGTTCACGAATGACCTGACGAAATCCTTTCATGATACACCTCCTCCTCAGTTATAGGAGATCCGAGGATCAATATAAGCATAAAGCAGATCGGTAATCAGATTAACCAGTATATAGATAAAGGCAATAAACAGTACACAGCCTTCTACTACGGGATAATCCCGCTGGTTAATGCCAGTCAGAGTCATCTGTCCGAGGCCGGGGAGAGAGAAAATCTGTTCGATAATCACGGCACCGCCCAACAGGGACCCGATCTGCATACCAATCAGCGTAATAATCGGGATAAAAGCGTTGCGCAAAGCATGCTTGAAGATGGTGACTCTTTCACTTGCACCTTTTGCCCGTACGGTCTTGATGAAGTCCTGATGCAGCACTTCGAGCATGGAGCTGCGGGTCATGCGCATAATGGAACCGGCGATAGTGATTCCAAGTACAAAGGAAGGAAGAATCATGATCTGCAGATTGCGCAATGGATTATCAAAGAAGGTAACGTATCCGAGAGGAGAAAAATAACTGAAAACCAGGGAAAGAAAAAGAATAACAATAATGGACAGGGCAAAGCTTGGCACGGAGACGCCCAAAAGTGCAAAGACGCGCACAAAGCGATCTATTCCGCTGTTACGGTGCGTTGCAGCCAGAATGCCAAGCGGGATGGCAATAATCCAGGAAATAATGGCCCCAAGCAGGGTAAGTTCAAAAGTTACGCCAAAGCGGCGGATCATTTCGGGAAAGATGGGCTCCGAAGTGCGCAGAGAGTCGCCAAAGTCTCCATGCAGCGCGCCGGTGATCCAGTTGAGGTACTGAATATGATAGGGCTTGTCCAGTCCGTACTTGACAGTCAGGGCCTGACGCAGCTCCGGGGATCCTTCCACGCCCAGGGCACCGGAGATCACATCGCCGGGAATCATTTTCATGACTGCGAAGATGAGAATGCTGACACCCAGCAGGACAGGAATGATTTGCAGGATGCGGCGAATGACGTAGTTTCGCATAAAAAACCTCACAGATACTGCTTTATAAAGCTATTTATGAAAATGCGGAAAATGCGGAAAATGCGGAAACGGGAGCGGGCTGTGCCGCTCCCGTTAAAGTCAGGGTTTACCAATTATTTGGCAAAGTATGCGTCACGGAAGTTGGAAGCGTCGGCAGCGCTGGGAGCAAATCCTTCCAGTTTGGCGCTTGTGGCGATATACATGCTCATGCAGGCAATGCCAGTCTTCACACAGTCATCAATGCAGATGAGCTGAGCTTCATTATAATAGCCTTCACGGACGTCCGGATTGGCAGTGGTCAAAGCCAGATCACAGAGCTCGTCAACACGCTCATTGCTGTAACCAAAGACATTGGCACTTGCACCGGTCTTGAAGAAGAAGGCGATGGAACGGTTGGGATCGGTGCCTGCACCATCCTGAACAACCATCATGTCAAAACCTGCATCCGTGGTGCCCATCTTGTACCAGGTATCCACATATTCGCCCTGCTCGAGGTTGACAATTTCAAGATCAATATAGATTTCGGAGAGCTGCTGCTGAAGCACGACAGCGGACTGACGGATGGCATCCAGCAGACCGGCGGCAACTTTCAGGGAAAGCCGGTTATTGCTGTTGTATCCGGCTTCTTCCATGAGCTGCTTGGCTTTTTCTACATTGGTATGATACAATTCGATTTCATCGAGAGGTACGGACCAGTGACCAAGGGACGGCGGTACGATGGAGCAAGCAAGCGCATGACCGGAGAAAACGATGTTAATGAGAGCTTCACGGTCGGTTGCATAGGTGATGGCTTGACGTACGCGCTTATCCTGAAGAGCGGGAGTGCTCATGTTGCATCCGAGGGCGATGTACTGGTTGGATTGATAGGACAGCACTTTCAGGTTGGCATCTTTCTCGACCAGGGGAGCGTTGGAAGCAGACATGGTGCAGATGTCGATCTGACCGGTACGCAGAGCGGCCAGGCGGGCAGCTTCGTCACCAATGATGTAGTAGGTAATGCCGTCAAGCTGTACGCGGTCGGCATCCCAGTAATCTGCAAACTTTACGAGACTTACATTGTTGTCACGAACCCATTCATTCAGCATGAAGGGGCCGGTGCCGCCATCTGCACGCATAAGGTCGCCATTTTCTGCAATGACTTCCTTATCGACGATGGCGCCATAATTGGAAGAAAGGTTGCCGAGGAAAGCAGCGTTTACATTCTTCAGTACAAATTTGACGGTGTAATCATCCAGAGCTTCGATCGTGTCGATGTCACCGTAGTAAGTGGACTTGCTGCCCAGAGCACCGATGTCTCCGGCTTCCGTGCGTCCAAGAACACGCTCAAAGGAATAGACCACGTCGGCAGCAGTCATGGGACGGCCGGAGTGGAATTTGACGTTTTTACGCAGATGGAAGATATAGGTCTGCTCATCGGGCATCTCCCAGCTCTCTGCAAGGCGTCCGTAATAGGTCATATCCGGATTGGTGGCGACCAGGGACTCATACAGCTGGTTCATAACACGGATGCTCATGTCCTCGGGGTTTGTGTGAGGATCAAATCCGGTGGGATCAGATTCAAAACCCCAGCGCAGGATTCCATCCGCAAATGCAGTACATGCCAAACAGACAAAGAGGCATGACAGAGTGAGAACAAGCAACTTCTTCAGGCTTTTCATGGTTTTTCTCCTTTCTTTTTATGTTCATCAGGGATTAATCCCTGTTTGAACCATATTGTTCAAGGGCATAGGCATGGATTTCCCGACGGCATGGGGTGATATTGGTGGGCTTTGCGCCGCTTGGAAGGTATAGGCGGTTTGACAGCAGTACCACACCGATATGACGGGACCGTGAAACATAAAGACTGGTTCCCGTGAAGCCCAAATGACCGCAGCCTTCCGGAAAAACGTCCGAACAGTCAAAGCCGAGGCCGCGGGTACCGAGATGGACCTGCATGGCATTTACAAAGGAAGGACAGTCTGTAGTAAGATAAAAGCGGCAGAGAGCCTCCATGGCAGAGACCGTGGCAAAGATGCCGGCATGCCCGCTTATTCCTTTAAAATAGTAAAATGCATTGCCGTCGTTACATGTTCCGGCAACCGGAACTCCATCCGTTCTCCAGGCATCAAAGGTCATGCCGCGCTCGTGACACATGTCTTTTTCTATCTGATTTCCCAGACAGCAGGGGGCGCATGCATCTGCGGGTAAAGGACCATACCGGATATCCGGTATGACCAGCTGTCCGTTTATGACCTCCCGGACTCCTTCCGACAGTGATTTTCCGCTTACGTTTTCATAGATACAGCGCAGAAGCATGAAATTAAGATCGGAATAAGCCTCACCTGCTTCCGGAACGGTGGAGGAGAGAATCTCTTCAAAAATGACTTCAAAAGGTCTTCCGTCTGCATAAAAGGGATACCAGGGAAGAATGCCTGAATGATGGGTCATGAGATCCGCCACAGTGGTCTCGGAAAGACGTGCCTGACAGGCCGGCCCCTGAAGCTGGGGAAGGCGGGGAAGAATCGGATCGGTCGGAGACAGATGACCGGCATCCATTTCATGGAGGAGCAACGTTGTTGTGATGAGTTTAGATACACTGGCCATATCAAAATAAGCATTTTCGGCGGCAGGCCCCACATGTGCTTTTTCCAGAGTGGTTTCTTCATCCAAAATGCAGCAGACAGCTGAATCGAAGAAAGAACGTTTCCGGTAGGAAAGCAATAGATCTTTCAACATACGTTTACTCCAATAATAGTTTTGTGTGAAAAGATAATCCCATTATACCATGGCCGGAGAAACAAGTCTATAATAACTGAGGTGATAACAGGGGTTTTGCATGAACGACAAGTAGCTATTGACCTGCTAATCTCTCCATCTGAACTGAACATGAAAATCGATTTTTTAATCCAATTTGAAGTTCAAAATATTGGTAGTGTAACAATACAACAAAAAAAGCGCCGTTAAGCGCGCACTCTCCCTATAGGTTTTATTGTATTTTGAATTTCTATCTCAGACTTCCCACATGGGAAATGACCTTCGAACCTTGAAAAATCTATAAGAACCAAGCTCCAAATACGATCAGGAAGTTCTCAACTGTAGTGCATGCTGATAGCTGATCGGAAGACGTCCGATGAAGCTGGCCACAAACTCGTCCAGCTGGCTATCAGATAGTCCGAACCGTTCCTGGATCATCTGTAGCATTATCTCGATGATGAGCTGAAGCGCATGGCTAAAGGTAATGTCTGCCAGTTCATCAATCATGAGAAGGAACAATTCGCCGATTGTTCGGTCATCACAGTTATTCCGCTGCTGCAACGACAACAGCATATATCGGATGAAGACCAGAGAGACCTGAGCTGTCAGTGCATCATACGACAGGCTGTGACATTCAGAACCGAGATTTAGTATAGACTTGCAGGTCTTGAAAAAAGTTTCGATGTCCCATATGCCGACATTTTAAAAATGCCGACATTTTTGTCACATCAATCAGACAATATTTGCACTTTATAAACATATCGGCATTTCTTATTATAGGGATAGGACCGTTCACCCTGTAGAAAGGAGGCCGTGTATGCCAATAGAAGAAGTAGGAAACTTACAGCTACTAACTGACAGATTTCTGAAAGAGGTGAGAAATTACGGGATATAAGGGTATTCTGTAAATATCTGGCGAAGAATAAGGCAATCCCGGAGATTGATTATGAGGAAATACGTGAAATAACCGATGCGATAGATGACCGGGTCATTGATTTTACATGGCTTTCACTCGAGGACGTAAAAAGCATACTGGATCAGGTGGCAACTAGCCGCGACTCCATACGTGACCGTTTCTTGTTTTCCTTGCTTTATGAGAGTGGCGCGCGGATAAACGAGGTTCTTTCTCTTCGAGTCAGAGATTTGAAACCTGCTGGAAAAGGAGAAGTCGATGTGCATTTTTATGGCAAAGGCAACAAGCACCGAATTACTCCGTTATCCGCAGAAATCTGGAAACAGTTCACGGATTACGTAGAAAAGTATCTTCCTGAAAAAGAACCTGAAGCGCTACTGTTTTTTACTTGGCGCAATGGCAAAAGAAACAAGATGTCCAGCAATAATGTCAGCCGTATACTTAAAGACTGTGAGACAGAAATCCGCAAGGTTAATCCCGGATTAATCCATCTGCATTCTCATATGTTCCGTAGAACTCGGGCGATGCATCTGTATCAGGCTGGTGTTCCGCTGCCTACTATATCCGAATGGCTTGGCCACTCAAGTATAGAAACAACACGGTTTTATGCCAAAGTCACTGAAGAGATGAAGCGGGATGCCCTGCACAAGCTCAGTGATAGCGATAAATCCTTGTTCAAGGAAGATGTTGCCTTCAAAATATGCCGACGATGAGGAAGTGCTCAAACGGCTGTGCGGGTTGAAATAAATGCCGATATTTGTTTTCCTGTACTCATAACCTGCATGGGTACAGGTTCTATGAAGAAATGTATCGGCATTTCTAAAATGTCCCATCTTTTTCCATAAACACGCAGAATCTCTTCCTCTGGCAGAGCGGTATCGGTACAGATAAAAGCAATCCAATCTTTCTTCTTGTTCCGGTTTCTGACACAAACGATCTTTGACGGAAGTGATTGACCGTTTTTTACTGTGAAACCCTCTTCAAATAAACCAAAAAAGGGCAGACTCCCCCTATGGT
>CAMVHE010000136.1 GCA_947167215.1 uncultured Clostridia bacterium | reverse complement strand
GAACCGAAGAATGCGGAGTAACTGAGATCGATCAAATAAAAACATGGACTTTCGAGGCTGAAAAACATGAAATCAATTCAAACAAAATCCATAATGATTCAGAATCTATGCGTGCCATGCTGCAACCATTGTCGATACTGTCTGTTATCCTGGGATGGTAAAGCAGTCGGCACAGAGTGGGAAAGAAGTGTTAAACTTGCTGAAAGATATATTTATGAATTAAAAGAAGCACGCCCTGATATAGATATATCATTTACTTTTGGCTACTCGATGGAGCATCCGAAACTCAAAGAGGCGATTCAAACGCTCAAAAGATTGGGCAGTCCAATGGGTGAGTTTCTGCAATGCGACGGTATGACCATGCGGGATGAGGATCAATGCAGAGATCTGATGCACATGCTAAAAGAGGAAGGAATCAAAAGTCTGAATTTTACTGCTTATGGACTAAGAGATTATCATGACCGTTTTGCGGGAAGAAAAGGAGATTTTGATTTGCTTCTTAGGATGATGAATGCGTCCTATGAAGCAGGTATACCATTTTCCACAGGGATTCCAATTACAAAAGAAAATATACAGACTATAGATGAACTGGTCCCCATTTTAAAGGAAGCTGGAAATCGTAAGATTTCACTTTTCGTTCCTCATGAGGAAGGCCGAGGAAAATCTCTGCAACAGGTTCGATTGGAACAGCAGGATCTTTCCATACTTTCACCTGAATCGTTAAGCTTGTTGAATAGAAATATTTACAGGTCGGAATTTGAATGGCTCAGTGAGCCCACACCTGTGCAGGAATCTAACAGACTGATCGTCATATCCTTAAGACCAGATAATATATGCAATTACGAAAAAAGCGACGCCTTATCAGTAGTAAAAGAAATCGAAACCCTTGACGAAGCCTATTACTCAGCTTTTCCATCTTTCGGCGAACTTGCAAAGAAATATGGAGATCCTGAAGGAAGTAACATTTATAGAATCAGAGATTTATACTATCATTACCGTTTACTATTCGCAGCAGATCACATACTGAATATTTATGATGTTACTGATGAAAGACTTTCTGGAAGCAGAAGATATTGACTAAAACATAGATATTGATTTATTTTGCAGTTCGCATCCAGACGAGACCATCTGTCTACTAACACATTCTTGAAGAAAAAGGGCTGAAAAAGCCTGATTTACTGGGGTTTCCGTCACCGGGAGCAGAGCGTGCTCGGTGTGATGGGAGCCCTCTTTTTATGTCTGAGGGAACTGGTCAAGGAGCAGTGGCGTGGCTACGATTTTACTATTTCAGAAAACGAGTCAACGATTTTACTATTTGGGGTAGGTCGAGACTATGTGTTTACTGATGGTCACGGCTGACCTCAGCATGGGCTAATTACGATATCTGAAATCTGAATATGTATGATGATGCAGAAACTGCACCTTTGAAAACTTCATACATTTCAATGTATGACCAGACAATCAGGCGCGGGTTTATTATGGGGTTGCATCATCTATGTATATAGAGCACATTTGAATACATACACATGTGATTATGCCTGTGAAAGTTTACAGTCCCTTTTCTTCAGCGGTATATACCCGATGTCAGTCAGCCTCCACATGATTCTGTTTTTCCTTTGCCAGCGCTTTTTTCTTCTCTTCCTGCATTATCGGCCACCATTCTGTAAAAGCCAGAATAAAAGGAACACCTAATCCTATCACGCCCATGCACAGACAATTGACAAATTCTTTCTTAGCTTCTTCATACTTTTTACTATACATGATCTCACTCCTCCATGGTTTAAAGCACCCGATGCATCATACCAAACTCCGCCGCTAATTTTCCGGAAAGAAAGTGCATTCGACCAGAAGCAAGAAAATACATGGTATAATATATAAATGAGGAGGACACTTTATGGATAAAGCACGCGCAAAACAACACTTGCGTGATTTTTTATTGTTTATTCTCAGTATGGCATCGGCTCTTGTGGTATCTATGATACTGGCCCAGATAAACAATGATAACAATCCCTTTGCTATGGCAATATTTATCCTGGCTGTAGCAGTACTCGCCCGGCTAACAGACGGTTATTTTTGGGGTATTGTCGCATCAATCTGTGGCACGTTCTGCGTAAACTACTTTTTCTCGTACCCTTTCTGGTCCTTTGATATTACATATCCCGGTTACCCGCTGACTATTGTGGTTATGCTGATTGTCAGCATTCTGATCAGTGCCCTGACCACACAGATTAAGAAGCAGGAACAACTGCGACTTGAAATGGACAGAGAAAAAATGTATTCCAATCTGCTCAGAGCCATCTCCCATGATATCCGGACTCCTCTTGCTTCCATACTGGGTGCCAGTTCTGCCCTGCAGGAACAGCAACTCAGTCCGAATGACCAGGCTTCCCTGATTACCAGTATCCACAAAGATGCTCAATGGCTGGTCCGGGTAACGGAAAACCTTCTGTCTATAACCCGATTTTCAGGTAATGAGGTAGCACTGAAAAAGGAAGACGAGTGCAATCCTCAAGTTTCACCGTACCGTGAACTCACTGCCCGTAAACGTGGATACACCTGAAGCAATCCTTGTTGTTCCTGTGGACGGAATGCTGCTGGAACAGGTATTGATCAATCTGTTTGATAATGTAAGCGCTCATGCAGAGGGTGCTACTCAGATCTGGCTGCATGTGATTCCCAAGGATGACAGAGTGATCATTTCTGTGGAAGACAATGGGAAAGGCATTCCTGACGCTCAACTTCCTCACATTCTGGAGGGAACCATTCATCAAAGCGACCGTGGGCATTCCGATACACGTCGAAACATGGGAATTGGTTTATCCGTATGCCGTTCTATCATCCGTGCTCACGGTGGAGAGTTGACTGCAGGCAAAAGCCGACATGGCGGAGCTGCATTCAGTTTTTATCTTCCCTGTAAGGAGGATGCTTATGGCAACATGCCTGCACAACAAAATTCTGATCATTGAAGATGATCAGGGCATCTCTAATTTTCTGAAAACCACCGTCACAGCAGCTGGATATGACACCATCATAGCCGGGGATGGAAAAACAGCCCTGCAGATGGTAACCTCACATTGTCCTGACTGCATTTTACTGGACCTGGGATTGCCGGACATGGATGGCAGTACTATCATCCAAAGCGTCCGTTCCTGGACACATACGCCGATTATCGTCATTTCCGCACGCAGTATGGAGGAAGACAAGGCTGCTGCACTGGATAACGGTGCGGATGATTATATTACCAAACCTTTCGGTACTGTGGAACTCCTGGCCCGTATCCGTACAGCACTCCGGCATACACGCACCATGTCGGAAAACGGTGAAATCAGACAAAATGGTTCCTATCATATCGGGGAACTGGAAATTGATTACAAAAAAATGCGGGTTCTCCGGAATGGAAACGATGTTCATCTGACACCCAACGAATTCAGAATCGTGGCTCTGCTTGGCAAACATGCGGGCCGGGTTATGACCTATAAATCCATACTACGGGAATTATGGGGCCCCGCCGCCAGCCTCGATAACAAAATTCTGCGTGTACACATGGCGAGCATACGACGCAAAATAGAACCCAATCCCAATGAACCAAGATACATTTTCACAGAAGTCGGTGTTGGTTACCGGATGGCTGAAAATGAAGAAAACAAGGAGTAACAAACATGCGAATCGGAACTACAGAAATCCTGTTGATCGTGATTCTGGCGCTGATTTTATTCGGCGGCAACAAACTGTCCGGGGTCGGCAAAGCACTGGGAAAAAGTATCAAGGATTTCAAGACTGAGATCAATGACACTTCGGATAATCAGCAGCCAGATGGGAACGCCCCTACTGAAACCAAATAAGGCTGCGAGAATAGAACAAAACAGTTCCTCTGGTATCCAGACTGATACTTTTCCGTCCAGCCGGAAATACTGCTGCAGGCAGAAGAACCCGAATGTAAAAGATCTGAGCTGCAGTCTGCGGAACGCATCACGCAGAATTCTCATACCATCAGAATCCCCTTGGACTTGCTGTTTTGTTCATAAGTCAGTATGACAGGCAAACATCATGCAATCCAGTAGGGCCGGAACAGCCCGAACTTAATGCTCGTGAAAGTCTTCCTTGATAAGTCGAAGAATCGAGAAACCCATACATCACAGCCCCAGGCTGAACCAGGGATTCTGGAAGAATCGCTCCGGTTTCAGTGCCACCTGAGGTGTAAGATAGTACGATGTAACGGGTAGTTCCAGTTATGAGGGAGTAACAGCCGCCTATGCGCGGAGTTCTGTCGTCATCACGGTTTTACCCGGCAGACTTCAAATTGTGAGACTCATGTTCACTTTGCTGTACATGGGTCTTTGAGACCGTAAAAACAGGTGCAGCGTGTCTGCGCCTTTTTTAATAACCAACAGGAGGATGGAATTCATGAATCAGATGCTTCTTGCACTGACGCTCTTTGTTATCATGTATGTTTTACTGCTTATCTTTTCTGAAAAGCGCTGGATCATTGCTCTTGTCGCAGCCGCTGTGTTTCTGGCGCTGAGTATCGTATCCCCCGACCGTGCACTGGGAGCCATTAACTGGAATGTGCTCATGATGCTAAGTGGTACCATGGCTCTTGTTGAGCTGTTCATTGAAAGCAAAATGCCTCTGCGTATGGCTGAAGGGCTACTGAAAGTGACCCCTAATGTCCAATGGACCATCGTTGCGCTGAGTTTATTTGCCGGTATTATTTCTGCTTTTGTGGATAATGTGGCTACCGTTTTAATGGTCGCTCCGGTCGGTCTTGCTGTGGCAAAGAAAATCAAAACCAATCCGGTCCCGGTGATTATTGCAATTGCCGTATCCAGTAACCTGCAGGGAGCTGCAACCCTCGTAGGCGACACCACGTCCATTCTTCTCGGTGGATACATGAATATGAGTTTTAATGATTTTTTCTGGTTTCACGGGAAGCCCGGTATCATTTTTGCCGTGGAAACCGGAGCACTACTGACTGTCCCCGTACTGCTATGGCTGTTTCGTAAGGAACAAGCACAGATATCCGCCGAACAGAAAACCCGGGTTACAGATTATGTGCCTACGGTTCTCCTGCTGGGTACCATCATACTGTTGATTGTTGCTTCCCAGTTTCCAAACAAGCCCGAGCTTACCAACGGATTCATCTGCTGTGGTCTGGCTGTAATTGGCATCGTTTATGAGACCGTTCGCAGTAAAAACAGGAAAATCATAACAACAGTGGCAAAAGCCATCGATTATCAGACACTGCTGCTTCTTTCAGGGCTGTTTATCGTAATCGAAGGCCTTACCCAGGCTGGTGTCATTGACGCTATAGCCCAGGCTTTTGTACAGCTCGGTGGTCAGTCTGTCTTCCTGATGTACGCCATGATTGTAGGTGTATCTGTACTGCTCAGCGCGTTCATTGACAATATCCCGTATGTTGCCACCATGCTGCCCGTAGTCACAAATATTGCAGGGCTGATGCACATAGAGCCTTACTTGTTTGCTTTTGGCCTGCTCATCGGGGCAACCCTGGGCGGTAACATCACTCCGATTGGCGCATCCGCGAATATTGCAGGAATTGGTATACTTCAGAAAGAGGGTTATAAAGTCTCCACACGCGATTTCATCCGCATTGGCATTCCCTTCACTCTGATAGCTGCCTTGTCCGGCGCTGTAGTGATCTGGCTGATCTGGGCATAACAGGACATTCAGCCAGATCCCGGCGATCCGACAAAGCCGGTTTTCCTGAAACAGGCATAAGCTCCTCACTCCGGTGAGGAGTTTTTTGCTTTTTGAACAAAAACATAAATATCACTGAATTTGCATATTGATATTCTTTGTTTTGGGATATAATCATATCGTTGCCGGATTGACGGGGCAAGATGATTCGCAAAATCAGCGAATGACTACCGGAAAGTTCAGACTTCTCACGGGACCCTCATGCCCATTGCTGACAATCACCAGCTTTTCCAGATAATCCGTTCTGATGCTATGACCGAATGCCATCAGGCAGCATAAGGATCATCCACATGAAAGGAGTCCTGAGTCGTGAAGCGCTATTCTAAGACTGAACTCCATCTGTTGATCTGCTGTTTTATTACATACACAGCGACCTATATATCGCGATGCAATCTTGCGCCATCTCTGGATGCAATTGCCAGAACATTCCACGTAACCACCGCGACTGTAGGATTGCTTCCTACTTGTTTCGCCCTGCCTTATGCTGCCGGGCAGGCTGTTTCCGGATGGCTGGCTGACCGTCTGCCTGCACCACGAATGATGCTGATCGGTCTGTTGGGTTCAGCCATTGTCAATATGCTTTTCTCTGTATGCCCGGTTTTTACATTATTACTGATCTTATGCTTCATCAACGGCCTGCTGCAATCCCTGATCTGGACTCCCATTATACGTATCATGGCGATTCATTTCCGGGAGGAAGTCCGTAATCATGCTGCATTCTTCATGTCTCTGTCGCTGATTTTTGGTTATCTTCTGGCATGGGCCCTGTCTGGTTTTCTGACCAGCCAACTGCATTGGCGTGTGGCTTTTCTCATTTCAGGCATCGTCACGGCAGCCATTGGTATGCCCGCTATTCTCTCCATGCGCAGGCTGGCTGTACAAATGCAGACCCAGAGTCATCACCAGGAACATCCGGACATACAGGCCCCGGCCCGGCATATGCTTTTGCATACAAACCTGCTTCTGATTCTGATCGCATGTTTTGGAAATGGGTATGTGCGGGACGGAATCATGAACTGGGCAACCAAGCTTCTGATGGATACCCAGAACCTGGATCTGAACAGTGCGGTAGGAATTATCCTGATCATCCCCGCAGTCAACTATCTTGGCATTCAGCTTGGCAGTCTTGTTTTTCATATTGTCAGAAATAATGTGTATCTTTCATGTGCCATTCTTTTCGCACTCTGCACCGGATTCTGCATGGTTCTTGGTCCCGCTACACGTCTGGGGCTTGTACCTTGCATCCTGGTACTTGTATTCATATCGGCCATGAGTTATGGCCTGAATCCATTGCTGACAACCCTGTTACCAATGATCTTCCGCCCTCAGAACCGTATCGCATTCGCAGCCGGTTTGATGGATGCCATGGTCTATGTAGGCAGTGCCTTTTCCGGTTTTTTCGCCGGCTATCTCTCAGACAGTTTTGACTGGAACGCTGTATTCTTTTCCTGGGCTCTGTTCAGTCTTCTCAGTACCATCACCATGGTTTGCGCATGGCACTTCATTCCGCGCCGAAAACATATCCGTTTCCCGTCACATCGGTCCGGTGAATCCTGAAAACACACATTTTTGTTATTGTCTGGTATCAGCTTCCGCACTGTCTGTGTGCGGGGACCGGCAGCAGGACGGTCCGTGCAACAGCAGGCAATCCTGGTGCAGTTTCGTGCGTACTAAAAATCCCCTGACTTACCGCCAGGAGATATCACGCATAGCCGTGTTGTCCAGAGTTCCGGATTTCTCCAGACATTCCTTATCACCAGAAAGCATCCGGGCAATTACAGACGCTGTTCTGATGTATTCATTCTGTCTGCAAAGGCAGAAAACATGAACAGCAGGCTTGCACTGATCAGCAGACCACCAAAGATGTCAGTCAGCCAATGCACACCGCAAAGCAATCTGCCCACCACCGTAACACCAATGATAATTGCACAGACCAGACGAACGCCTGTCCTGAGTTTCATGTTCGGCAGATACTGCCCGATTGCCATCATCGTGCTTCCCATCACTGTACAAACCAGCATGGTATGTGTGGACGGAAAAGACGCTTCCGGGGTATCTGCCCCAGGCATCACGATCGGACGATAGTTCACAATAAACTTTTCAAAGAAAACATAGAGTATCATCACAAGCACATACAGTGCACCCAGTCTCAGTATGGCCGGATCCACTTTCCGCAGCGATTTTCTCTGTATAAGCTGGATAACACCTATACACGCAAAAACTCCCGCCGTTGCGATTGTGACCAGACCAAGGCCCTGTGTAATCTTGTACCACGTCATATTTACGCCGGTTCCGTCATGGAATGCTGCATTCACATGGGATAAACCAATTACTGTACCTTCCGGTCCCACAGCAGCCACATCCACCGATTTCAGCAGAATAATCAGCAGGACAAACATGCACAGCATAACCCCGGACAATACCCATTTCCGGCTTTGTTTCATCAGACGAATCCCCTTCCGTATTTCTTTGCTGCCTACACGGATACATGCTCCGGCTTTCCGTATGCCAGGATGCCAACCCGGTAGCTGTCTGCAGCCACACAAGGATACCACAAACTCTGTACCGCGAAAAGCTTCTTTCATTCTGCAGGGAAAAGCGGCATACTCTTTTGTGTTTTCTTCTGTTTTGTTACAATTAACCAGAGCATACTCCATTGTACCTTGAGAACACAATCACCTGTCCGGCTCCCCAAAACTCTGCTCTTCCTTGCTTTTCGCTTATCAGACTTCACCCGTCCCGGAGAAGGAAACCGATTCGGTCACAGAAGAGTTTATCGTTAAACCCACTAGCAGGTCGTCTGCTCCCAGCACTGGTATCATGAACCCGAACAGAACACCTGCGCAGACGAAAGCGGAAAAATGGCATTACTTATATGATCTGCTATGCATGCTGCCGTCTGGCAGCATAATCAAACGCATACATCATGCTTCCCAACCATATCACCAAAGAACCAGCTCATCTTTTTCTGAAACATCACCTGCCCAACTTCAAGGCCTTTCAGAAGACCTTGTGGAAGCCCTGAAACCGGAGCATGCGTTCCGAATGGAAAAGTACATTCTTCACAGACACCTGCATCTGTTC
>CAMVHE010000135.1 GCA_947167215.1 uncultured Clostridia bacterium | reverse complement strand
GAATTATGTTATCAAGCCTCAAACAAAAACGAGCACTTAATTATTTACAGTTCCTAAAGTGCATGGATGCCATCGGTTATATCAAGCGGCGCCGAAGCCCTGGCTTCGCTTCCTTCCGCCCTCAGGGCGATCTGGGCGGCGACCGTGCTGAAATCTTCACGGTCCGAAACTTCGAACATGCCCATGCCCTGCCCGGCGACGGAAACGGAAATGCCTCCGGCGTCCCTGAAATGGAAATACTTGAATCCGGCTACGCTGCCGTCCCGTATGTTGGCGATATACTGGACCGCGTCCCGGTCCCCGTCCCTGCTGTTCTGCGTGAAATAGGGGTGCTGCCTTTTGTCAAAAGGCTGATCATAGCGGCAGGTACCCTGCGCGCTCCACAGGTTGCACGCGATGTAGGCGGGATAGCAGCCCTTTCCCTGCAGCGGTCCGCCGTTCAGGCCGCAGCTGGTCACCTCCGCCTGCCGGAAGCCTCCGTCCGGCGTGCGCTGCAGCGGTTCCGCGCATGCCTGGCGGGAATAGGAATGCTGATTGGTCTGGCGATGGTAGAAGATATACCATTGCCCGTTCAGCTCCACCATGCCGCCGTGGGTGTTGCCCAGATAGTTTCTGGCGTGTTTCTCATCCCTGCGGCCGTCCATGTACAGGTCCCCCTGGTCCACCAGGGTGCCTCCGTAACGGAAGCCTCCGTCCGGGCGGTCGCTGATGGCATAGCACAGCTCATGGTTGTTGGCGGAAGAATAGACAAACACGTATTTCCCGTCTATTTTGCGGATGGAACTGGCCTCGAAGAATTCGTGTCCTTCAAATTTGCCCGGCAGGCTGCTTTCCCTGCTCGGGAACAGCAGTTTCGGGTCCCTGCGGATGGTTACCATGTCCTGATCCAGCACCGTTACGGAGCCCCCGCTGTTTCCGAGACTGCGGAACCCGGTCATGACCGCCGGGACTTTGGTCGCGAATCCGGTGTACAGGTACACCTGTCCGTCATCGTCAAGGAGTACGCCGGGATCGAAGGGAAACTCATCCCCCCTGCGCCTGCCCAGCAGTGTGCCGTCCGCATAATGGACATGGCCGTAGAATTCAAACTTCCCGTCCGGCTCGCTGCAGACAGCCACACCGATCACGCCCAGGAAGTCATAGGCATAATAAAGGTAGTACCTCCCGTCAGGCCCCCTGCAGATGTCCGGGGCGAACAGCAGGCGGAGCCCCAGTCTGTTCATCGGGTCCTGGTTCCTGCGGTAGATCACACCCGAGCAGGTCCAGCTGCTCAGGTCGCTTACCGGAGCGGACCAGCAGACATAGTCGTTCATGCAGAAGATGGGGGCATTGAACCGGTCATGGGAACCATAGATGTATACCCTGTCCCCAAACACATACGGTTCCGCATCCGGGATATACTCATAGGAGGGCAGGTACGGATTAAAAGCCTGCATCTATTTCACAGCCCTTCCGTTTGACAGAAATCGTTCAGACAAATACAGCAGCTTTCATACAGACGTATTATATGGCTTCCGGAAAGGCTGAAATCCTCTTCAGCTTTTTTTGCATGTTTTACAACTTTGTTTGCATCCCCTGGCATGACGGGAGCAGGCATAAAAAAAGCCGCATGATGCGGCTTGATGATGCGGAAAAAATTCCGTCAGTCCGGAATCGGCAGCATGATCGACAGGCTGAAGATCCCGTTCTGCGCACTGAGCTTCAGGTCTCCCCCGTATTTGTCCGTCAGGGAACGGATGGATCGCATGCCAAATCCGTGGTAATCCTTGTCCTGCTTGCTTGTTTCGGGCAGGCCTTCTTTGAATACGAGCTCATTGGAGTAGAAGTTCTGATTCTCGATCGTCAGCAGGTCCCCGGAGGTGCCGACCGTCAGGGAGATCATCCGGTGCGCGGGGTCCGGCACTGCCTGGGCTGCTTCAATCGCGTTATCGAGGATATTCCCGAACAGCGCATAAATATCGCTGTTTTCCATAAAACCCATGCGGCGGCCATCTGCCAGGCAGGTCAGCGTAATGCCCAGGTTGGTACAGGCAAGCATTTTGCCGCTGAGCACCACATCCAGCGCGCTGTTCTGCGTGCGCGGAGCAGTGTCATAGATATTGACCAGCCTGCCGATCTTCCTGAGCTCATCCCGATAGCCTTCCTCCCCCATCGCCGCGATCTGATGCCGGATGTCATGGCATTTGATATTGATTGCGTCGTGTATCTGTTTTTCCTGTTCATAACGCTTCCGCTCGCTGTACAGCAGATGATCCGACACCTCTGCGCGCCGTTCGCTGTCCGTCTCCCGCAGATGGCTCATACAGACGACAATCGTCAGAAAGGAGAAAATCGCGCTCATGATGCTGTGGCAGTTTTCAAGGCCGATGTTTCCTGCAGGTGAATAGTGGCGTACTTCCATGTCAAGAAAGATGGAAACCGCCACGACGCCCGCCCCCATGAACAGCATTACCCGGCTGTTCATATTGGCGAAATCAAACATCGTCCGCTGACGGGCATTGCCGATCAGGACATGATAATATACTGCCAGGCTGACCGTCATCAGCAAAGCGAGGCACAGCCGGTCGACGACAACCGGGAATCCCGGCACGGAACATCGTGGAATCTCAATGATGCGTTCACAGAGGTTCTGGATGGAATAGGCGACCGTCACGGCGTACAGCGACTGGCAGAAATCTGCCCTGCACCAGAAATTCATGGAGAACGCAAAGATCAGGAAAAACACGCCATAGCGGACCAGGCCCAGGAAGCCCGGATCCACGGCCACGGCACCGCGTAGATAGCCGGTGAAAGCCATCCACGCAAAGGCGGTCAGCATGCTGAGCGCAATCCTGAGCGGCATACGGCTGCGCCTCTCAAGGCAAAGCGCTACGATGATGCAGCCCACACAGACCGACAGCGTGATCAGCAGGTCATCCCGCAGTCCGTTGGCAAGCAGCTTCCAGATAGTCATTGTCATGCACCTCCCTTGATCCCGGAGGAATGCAGCGCAGAAAGAAATTCCCTGCGCCTCCCTCGGCTGATGGGAAAAGTTCTGCCCGATACCGTTGCATCGCTGCTGTCTACCCTGGTCACAGCGCGAAGGTTGACAATCGTCTGGTTATTGATCCGGAAAAAGCCTTCCGGCAGTGCCCGCTCGATCTCCTTGAGCGTACCGTAGGAATGCAGCACACCGTGCAGCGTCGCAAACTGGATGTGATGGCTGAAGATCTCCACATAGTACAATTCATTTGGCTTCATCTTCAGCGTAGTTCCTTCGCACTGGATGACCACTTCACCCTGATCAACCGCGCAGCGGCTCAGAATCCGCGGCATTTTCAGTTCCAAAGCAGCCATGGAGATCGGTTTCAGAATGTAGTCCGTGGCTTCGACTTCATAGCTCTCCACGGCAAACTGTGCGAGGCTGGTCAGAAACACGAGCACCACGGAGCGGTCCTTTTCCCGGAGTTCGTGGGCGGCAGCCATCCCGTCAATGCCCGGCATGCGGATATCCATGAATATCAGCTCATACTGATGGTGATAACGGTCCAGGAATTCCGAGGCATTGCTGATCCATTCCACCCTGAACTGCTGCTGTTTTGCCTGTGCGTACTGCTCCAGCATTGCGGTGAGCCTCCTGGCATCTGCCGGCTGATCTTCCACGATCGCAATCCGATACAATTCCTCACCCCCCGGTTCCTGTCCGGTCCATAATATGTACTGCCGGATTTCATTATATTACACTCTGCGGAACAAAGGCAATACTCCGGGTTGGACAATTCCCATATGAACATGTAAAATACATATAAAAAATGATGATTGGCCGGAGGACATCATGGTCATTTTCCGTTCAGTACCCGCGCTGGTTATGCTGCTCGCCGCAGCAGCAGCCGCCTTTTCCTGCCGATACGTACGGCATGCTGCTGCAGCAGCCTGGGCAGCAGTCTCTGCTGCCTGCATGCTGACCGTGCTCATTCTGATGGAGGACGGTACGCTGTATGAGTGTCTCGCCTGCCTGTTGCTGCCCGTAATCCTGCTCATGAAGGAGAAAGCCTTATGAGTTTTGATTCTCTGACCTATGCTGTCTTCCTGCCCTGCGTCTGCCTGGTGCACTGGCTGTGCCCGGCCAGGCACAGGTGGATACTGCTGCTGATCGCCAGCTATATTTTCTACGGGAGCTGGAATATCCGCCTGTCTTTGCTGATATTCATCGTAACCGGATGCACGTGGCTGGCAGGCCTGGCAATGGAAAAAGCAGAACGCCCCCCTGTCCGCCGCTGTCTGCTGGGCTTCACCGTCCTGTTCTGTCTCTGCGTGCTCGGGTATTTCAAATACTTCAATCTGCTTGGAAACACCTTTGCCATGCTCACCGGTGGGAGTTGGCAGATCCGGGAAATCATCCTTCCGGCAGGCATTTCCTTCTATACCTTTCAGGCCATGTCTTACGTTATTGATATATACCGCCGGAAAACGGTAGCCGAAAAGCACTTTGGCTATTACGCCCTGTATATATCCTTCTTTCCCCAGCTGGTGGCTGGCCCCATCGAGCGGGCGGTGGATCTGATCCCCCAGCTGCGGCAGGACAGAAAGTTTCACCCGGAGGATGCAGCCGCAGGCCTGCGCCTGATCCTCAGCGGCTTTTTCCGGAAGCTGGCAGTTGCAGACCTCATCGCGCCTTTTGTGGATGCGGTTTTCCGTTCACAGGCCCCCGACGGAAGCGCCGTCATGGCGGCTGCCGTTCTTTTCGGTCTGCAGATCTACTGTGATTTTTCCGGATACTCTGAAATCGCTGCCGGAAGCGCCCGGCTGCTGGGCATCCGTCTGATGCGCAATTTCGACCGGCCCTACTGCGCCCGGAATATCCGTGAATTCTGGCGGCGCTGGCATATCTCCCTGACCGTCTGGTTTACCGATTATGTCTACATTCCCCTGGGCGGCAGCAGGAAGGGACTGCTCCGGCAGCTGCTCGCGTCCTCAGCCGTTTTTGCCCTGTGCGGGCTGTGGCACGGTGCGGACTGGAGCTTTCTTGTCTGGGGCCTGCTGCATGCCTGCCTGATGGCCCTGTATACCGTCCGCCGGCATTTCCTGAAAAAAGCGCTCCCGGAACCCGTGGAGCGCTTCCTCACGCTGGCTGCGGTCAGTTTTGCCTGGATCTTCTTCCGTGCCGGAAGCATGCCCCATGCCCTCAGCCTCCTGCACCGCCTGTTCTCCGTCTGGCATCCCGCCGCCGGGGCGCAGCTGCTCCTGTCCGCCCCGGTGCGAACCGTCTCCCCCGCCGTGCTGCTCTTTCTGCTTGCTGTCCTTCTTCCGGCTGTACGACGCCTGCCGGCGCTCACTTATGGGGAGAGCACGGATACATCCGATATGGCATGGGCAGGGATCCTTCTTGCAGCGGCGATGGCTCTCCTGATCCGCATGGACAGCGGCGTATCCAATGCTTTCATCTATTTCCAGTTCTGACGAAAGGAGTGCACCCGTGCAACGCAGGATCCCCCATATCTTCATATCCATGATCCCGCTGCTCGGCATGGCCGTTCTAGCTTTCCTGCTCGCGTTTGCGCTGCCGGCACAGTACTCGGAGACCTTTCTGGGCGGTTTTGCCGGCAAGATGGACACTCTCCGGAACACGGAAGGCCGGCGGATCATCCTGTGCGGCGGCAGCGGGGCGGCATTTGCCGTGCGCAGCGATCTGCTGGAAGAGGAATTGCCCGGCTACAGCGTCATCAACCTGGGCATGTATGCCGGTCTCGGGAGCACCGTACCGCTGAATGCGGCTGTCCGGGAATGCCGGGAAGGCGATATCATCCTGTTCCTGCCTGAACAGAGCCTGCAGACCCTTTCCCTGTTCTTCAGCGCGGAAGCCATGTGGCAGGCGGCAGACGGGCACTGGCAGTTGCTCGGCGCCGTCCGTCGGGAGCAGTGGCCATCCATGCTTGCCCAGCTCCCCTATTTTGCCGCACAGAAGGCGCAGTTCCGGTTCCGGGGGACATCCCCGTCCGGCGACGGCATCTATACCCGGGACGCATTCAACCGCCAAGGCGATATCGAAAGCGGCCTCCGGGATCAGAATACCATGCCCGGCGGCTCCGATCCCAATATGCCGGTCACCTTCGACCCTTCCCTCCTTCAGGATGACTTTCTGGGATATATCAATGATTATGCTGCCGCATGCACGGAAAAGGGGGTCGGCTTTTATTTTACGTTCTGCCCGATGAATGCAGCGGCTGTTGATCCCGAGGGGATCGACGAATACGGGCTCCGCCTCCGGGACGCCCTCGCCTGCCCGGTCCTGGGCAGCCCCCGGGAAAGCATCCTGGACAGCGTCTGGTTCTTCGATACGAACTTCCACCTGAACAGTTCCGGTGCCGTACTGTATACGGCAAAGCTGGCCGGACAGCTTAAACGGGCGCTTGGCATCCCCGGAGAGGTCGGTATCCGCCTTCCGGATATTCCCGGCGGGCACACCGCTGCGGTTTTCCCGGGCGATAACAAAGATGAGAATTGCTTCCGTTATGCGGAAGTGCCGGACGGATGGAGCGTGACCGGGCTGACGGAAGAAGGTGCTGGCCGGGAAAGCCTGACCGTGCCCGTCAGCCATTTCGGGAAGCCTGTCATCGGGTTCAGCGATTCGGCATTCGCCGGGAACCCGGTCATCCGTTCCGTGACGATCCAGAAAAACATCCATATGATCCCGGACGGCGCTTTTGAAAGGTGCCGCAGTCTGCAGACAATCATCCTGCAGGACGTGAGCCCTTCCGCCTGCACGGTCGGCAGCGGCCTGCTGCGCGGTACGGATGCGCTGATCATGGTCAGCGCTGAAAGTGCTTCCGCTTTCAAGACAAATTATTTCTGGTCCGTATATGCCCCTCGTATCCGGGCATATTCCGGGGAAGCAGTTTCCAGTAAACCTTCTGCAGCAGGAGAACCCGCGGCAGCAGGAGAGGCAGTATCTGAGCCGGCAGCAGGGCAGGCCGCGGTCCGGTATGACGGCAACGGGGGTTTCGCGCCTGACGGAACGGGTGTACTGGAGGTTCCCGTCAGTGAAGCGCATCTGCGCATGAATTCGCTGCAGGGAACCTCTGTCTTCAGCCGCACCGGCCATGCGCTGCTTGGCTGGAATACTTCAGCCGATGGAAGCGGAACAGAAATCGGCCTGGGCAGCCGTTTCACCCCGGAACCCGGAATGACTTTGTATGCCCGCTGGGAGAAGGAAACAGACCCCGGCGCCTTTGAATGGGAGTCCCGGGATCTGTCTGTACGGATTACCGGATATCACGGCGAAGACGCGTGCTGCGTGATCCCCTCCGCCATCGGCGGGCCTGCCCGTGCGGGAAATCGCCGCCGGGGCGTTCCGGAACGCCTCCATGCATACGCTGGTCATTCCGCCCTCCGTGGCCCGGATTGAAGCGGATGCGTTCTCCGGCTGCAGCTTCACGGTCCTCTACCTTTACGACTCGCTGGAAAGTGTCTCGGATGCTTCCTTTGCAGGCTGCAACCATCTGGAGACCCTCCGCATCAATGCCGTTTCCCCGCCGGTCTACAGTATCAGCTATTATGCAGCTTTTGCAGACAAATATGACTGGCTGCTGTCACTGGCGGGACAGAAAAAACTCGTCCTTTTCTCCGGCTCCTCTACACGCTACGGGTATGACAGCAGGATGCTGCATCAGCACTTTCCGGAATACCAGGTCGCCAATATGGGGGTGTATGCGTATACAAATGCGCTTCCCCAGATGGAACTGATCCTTTCCTGCATGGAAGCAGGAGATGTCCTGCTCCACGCTCCTGAATTTGACTGCCTGAATTTCCAGCTGTGCGAAAACAGCAGCATCGACTTCCATTTCTGGGCGATGATGGAAGCAAATTATGACTGCGTTTCGCTGCTGGACCTGCGGCAGTTCAGCCGGGTCTTCGACAGCCTGCAGACCTTCCTGGATATCCGGAAAGGAATGCCGGCGCGCACATACAGCGACAGCCCGAACGGATACGATGACGACGGAAACAACATGCGGACACCGACCTATAACCAGTACGGCGATTTCATCATGCCCCGGGCCAATACCAAGATGGACGTCATGCTGAAACATGTCCGGGCTGAATACACTCCCGTCCCTTTCACAAAAGAGCGGATCGGCCGGATCAATGGCGAATATCAGCGTTTTCTGGACCGCGGGATACGTGTCCTGTTCACTTATACGCCCCGCAACCGTTCGTCCATCAGTGAGGACAGCACGCCTGAAAACCGCAGGGCGCTTGAGCAGTACCTGAAGGATCAGCTCTGTGTCCCGGTCATCTCCCGGCTGGATGATTCCCTGATGTCCGGTGTGTACTTTTTCGTGATCGACAGCCATCTCAGCAATGAGGGTGCCCGTCTGTTTACGCTGCATATCATTGAAGACCTCAAGCCCTGGCTGTGATTCCGGCAGCTCCCGGCAAAGCGTGAACCCATGTGTGCAGAAATCATCCCGTTCTCCGGACTTCGTCCTTTCCGCATGCCTTCCGTACGGCACGCACGGCTGCCGCTCTCCGGTGCCCTCTGTTTGCCGGGATAATCTGCATTCTGCCGCGGCAATGGTGCAGAATAGCAGATCCCCCTGAAAAGCGGCGAAAAAAACGCAGGCGGCCGGTCTGCTGCCTTCTGCACCGGAACCCGCCCCCTGGAAGCGGGGAATACGCCGGGTATGCCTGCCCGAGTCAGGCGGAAACGTTTCCTGTGCCGGAAAACCATTTTCCGGAAACCGGAATGTCGATAAAACAGCAAAAGGAGAATCTTTGCACCATGAAAACCAGTGAGTATGGAACCCCCTCTGCAGGCACCGTCCTGATCCAGCCGGCAGATGAGCATGATCTGTCCATGATGGAAAGTGAGGTTCGGGAAATACAGCACCGGAGCGGTGAAGCGTTCCGTCTCGTCGCAT
>CAMVHE010000134.1 GCA_947167215.1 uncultured Clostridia bacterium | reverse complement strand
TGACTGCCGAAAGTGTCAAATAAACAAAGGTTTTTTAGATATTTATTACCCAACTTCTCGTTTTCTTACCCAATAATTACGGAGTCTGTGGTTAATGATCGCCAAAAGAAATTGTTATCATACCTCATTCAGGGTCCGGGATATACAGTATCCCAGCTGTCAGAAATAATAAAGGTTAGCAGAAAAACGATCGCTGGATATTTGAAAGCATTGAAGGATAAGGGGATAATCGAACGTGTCGGTTCGGCAAGAAACGGCTATTGGAAAATTGTAGATTAGAATTCGCTTTACAGTACGGATTGTGGACTGTAAGAGGACTGTAAAACGAATTGAAAACTGAATATCAAAGATGATGGAAGCGTCGGCGTTAGTGTCGGCGCTTTCTCTGGTGCGCCGGGCATGGCGCGTATCTTGCCGGTGAAAGACCGGTCGCGGGTATCTACAGCCAAGCGTAGCGAAAGGCAAGCCATTGACAGCAATGTCAAGGGTGGAGGAAGCCATGTAGCAAAATCGTGAGCCTACGAACAGAAACCTGATATGAGGCTAAATGGTGGACAAGGTTGCCAGTGAAACCAAGGGGTGCATTATGCGGATTTCACGCGAGGTCTTTCCGCAATTCGATATTGACCAATCCAGTATGCAGATGCTTTTTGCCTTTTCGGGTTACTACCGTTTTATGGATGCCCGCCCAATGTGTGCAGAGCTTCTTTTCATTTGATAGCGTTCTGGAGAACGCCCCTGAGCGCCTCCAGGTTCTTCCTGCATTCCGGCAGAATGACCTGGGTTTTCGTGGAATAGGAGTCCGGGGTGGAGCAGATTGCGGTATCCGGCAGCGGAACCTTCCCCGCAAGCAGCGGGTCTTCCGTTTCCTGCTGCCACTCCTGGAGCCGCTTCCTCATCTGGTCTGCCACGTCTTTCATTCCGGGATCGAGGATCCGGTTGTTCCGTTCCTGAGGATCCAGCCAGGTGTCGTAAAGTGCTTCCTTTTCCACAGGCTGTGCGAAGAATCCTGCGTTGTTGAAGCATTCCTTCGGCGCGCTGTCATCCACGTTTGCCGGCGGGAAAAAAGGATAGCCGTTTTCCCCTTTCCGGATGTACTTGTACCGCTGCGTCCGGATGCACCGCATGGGCTGGTAGGCCACATGGTAATTGATCTCCGCAAAGATTTCCTCCCGGACCTGCTTCTGCGTCCCCTGCATCAGTCCCGCCAGAGAATGTCCCTGCAGCCAGTCCGGCTTGGCCAGTCCCAGCAGGTCGCAGAGGGTCGGAAAGACATCGAGGTGGGAAACCATCGCATCCACCATGGGTGTTTTCCCCCGCCGCGGATCCCGCAGCAGGAGGGATACCCCGATGCCGGTATCATACAGGGTGCATTTCATATTGGGCATGGGCAGACCATGGTCCGTCGTAAAGAGAACCACGGTATCCCCATAGGCGCCGGTTCTTTTCAGGGTCTCCAGGATTTCCCCGCAGAACCCGTCCACGGCCGTCAGCGCAATCTGGAAGGCCGCCATGTCCTTCCGGTTTTCCGGCGTGTCCGGGATCGGCTCGGCCACCTTCACATGGCTCGTATCCATTTCCTCCGGAACCCGGGGATAAACCCGGTGCGTACACCCGAAGCCCACCGCCAGGAAGAAAGGTTTATCCCCTTCCTTCCGGTTTTCCAGATAGGCAATGGCCTGGTCCGTGGCCATTCTGTCCTGGGCCAGGTAGCGTTCGCATTCCGGAAGGGAAGTGTCATAATAGGCTTCCGCATTCAGGTTCTTCTGGTACCCGATGGCTTCCTCCTTCCGCAGAAGGTATTCATGCTGTACCCCCGACAGCACCGTCTCATAGCCGTTCTGTGCCAGGTAAGCAGCAAGATGCCTTTCCCCATGGATCGGGAAACCGCGGTGGGACAGGCCGGTCAGCCCGTTGTTATGGGGCATCTGGCCGGTAAGCAGTGCCCCGCGGCTGGGAGAGCAGGTGGGCGAGGCACAGTAGCAGTGACTGAATGCCGTCGCATCCTCTGCCAGCTCCTGCAGGCATGGGGTATGAACCGGATACCCGTATACCTCAAGGTACCGTCCGATATCGTGTGTATTCAGATATATTACATTCATGAGCATTTTCCTCCTCCGATTGCCGGACTGCGCAGGACCTCCTGCCGGAAACCCGCAGTCACGCTTCCTTCCGGGCAAATATCGGTGATACCCAGGCACAGTCTCCGTTTTTCAGGTGCACCCGCATACGGATCTGGCTTCCTGCCGGCAGGTCCACTTCCCGCCGGAAGGCCAGATGGTATGCTTTTTCCGGCACGGCCTGCCGGAGCCGGCATTTATAGGCATTATGCCAGATCAGGTCATCCCGGTAGTGGGTCACATCCCCGAAGGTGCTCTCCGCCAGTTTCCGGCTTTCCTCATATTCCGCCAGGATCCGGGAGCTCTTCATCAGCGCATGCACCGGCAGGTTCCAGACCCTGCCGTCCACGGTGAGCGCAATCTCGTCTTCCGGTTTTCCCTCGATTTCAAAGGTCAGGCTTTCCTTCAGCACCGGACTCGGTCCCATCCAGTGTCCGGTGGCGGTGCTCATGCGCGTGGTCAGTTCAAACTGGCAGGCCTCCTCCGTAAGGGAGAGCACGTGCTGGCCGTCTCCGTTGAAGATGGGATCCACCGCCAGGAGCTTTCCCGGTACGCGGAGCATTCCCGTCCAGTGATGCACCAGCCGGTCCGGATAAATCCGGGGATTGGGTCCCCATCCGAATTCTGCCGTCATTTTCATGCGCACGGGTTTTCCTTCCGGCAGCGGGTCCTTTTCCCAGGTTCCCGAATGGACCACCAGGTCGGAGAGCACGTTGTCCGTCAGGATTTCCACCCGGTCAATGGCATCCGCCGCCCGGATTTCCGCGGAAAGCGTATAATGCCCCGGCGCCACCACGGACCCCATGGGGTGGTCATCCAAGCAGAAATCGATGTCCATGCGGCTCCGGCTGACACCGTACACCCGGCGTGCCCGGAGCCCTTCCCAGATATCCTCCCGGGCCCGGCTCCCGGCCAGCACGCACATCGTTCCATGGTCCGCCACCGCCGGAATGTCATGGTTGTCCCCCGAGGCAATGCACCCCACGGGATACCCCATCTCCAGCCCCCGCTCATAGCAGGTTGCACCGGTCCTGGGACCCATATGCAGATGCCGCTCCATATCCATGGGGCCGGTATCATTCTCACTGCAGCCATGGCTCGAATAGATCTCCGCAAACGGGGAAAAGGAAGGGATATGGGTCTGCCAGTTCTTTCCCCTGCTTCCCAACTGATATGCCAGATGATGGGGGATCGCAATGGCCTTTTCCCCGTAGAATGCGTAGAGTTCAGCATAGCGCATCGGGTGAATCATCGGCTGGTCCAGACCGAGGAAAAAAACATTATGGTCCCCGTCCTGCCCGCTGCCCTGCCACTCATAGCCCATGAACATGGGATATCCTTCCCCTACCACGGCTTCCGTCCGCTCCCGGATGCGATTCCAGAGCCTCCGGTTTACCGCTTCGGGAACCAGGTCCTCCAGCACCGCACCGTTTTCCCTGCGGATCATCTGAAAGGGATAATAGGCAATCATCCAGAAATCCAGCCGTTCCCGGGCAATTTCAATCCAGTGGTCCAGTTCCTGTTCCTGGGCGGCATGCAGATTGCTGTGTAGGTCCGACCAGCATCGGATCATCCGGCTTCACCTCACTCCTCCGGCGCGTTTTTCATGAATTTATCGGTTTCCTTCCTCTGCTTGTCATCGGAACGCTTCAGCAGATAGATCAGCACAAAAGTCAGCAGGATAAAGGCAACACAGATCGGCCGCTGCAGGAAGATGAGCCAGGATCCACCGGACATCACCAGGGAATTCCGGAGATTGGATTCCGCCACCGGCCCGAGGACCATTCCCAGAACGATCGGCACGGGGGGCAGGTCCACTTTCTGCAGCAGATAGGCAATGATGCCTGAGCCCAGCATGATGATGACATCCATTTCCGACTTGCCGATGGCAAAGGCACCGGCGCAGCAGATCACCACCAGGATGGCGGTCAGGAGCTGCTGCGGAATATGGGTGATCTTTACGAAGATCTTCAGCAGGTACTTGCCCTGCAGGAACATGATGAACTGGGAGATAACGCAGCCGATCAGGACCGCATACACCACCGGGCCGGAATTTGCAAAGAGCTTGGGGCCAACCACCAGGCCGTGCATGGTAAAGGCTCCCAGCAGGGTTGCAGCGACCACGTCCCCGGGAATACCCATGGTCAGCAGCGGGATCAGCGTTGCGGCGGTAGCGCCGTTATTGGCAGACTCCGGCGCCGCAATTCCCTTGATTTCTCCTTTTCCGAATTCTTCCCCCTGCTTTGCGCACCGCTTGGCTTCATTGTAGGCAATGAAAGCCGCAATGGCTCCGCCGGTTCCGGGAATGGCTCCGATAAATGCGCCGATGGCACCGGACTTCAGCATGGTCGGCAGGGTTTTCCGGACATCCGCCAGGGTAAGCCGGTCCCCTTCCCTTGCCTTTTCGATGGCGGTAACCACCTTCGCCTCGGTCTGGTTGATGCGGCCGATCATCTGGGCAATGGCATAGACACCCAGCAGGACTGCCAGCATCTTGATGCCGTTGAAAAGGCGGATATTGTCGAAAGTGAAACGGGTCAGGCCGCTGATGGAGTCGATGCCCACAGTGGCAAGCAGAATGCCGATGCCGCCGCTGATAAGCCCTTTGACCAGGCTCTTGCCGCTGACAGAGGCAATGACGGACAGTCCGAACAATGCCAGGGCGAAGTATTCCGGCGGTCCGAACTTCATGGCCACCTTGCTGATCTGCGGTGCGAAGAAGAGCAGGCAGAGAGCGCTGATCAGCCCGCCCACGGTGGAAGCTACCAGGGCCATATCCAGGGCCCTCTGGGGCTGTCCCTTCTCACACATGGGATAACCGTCAATCAGCGTGGCCGCCGCCGCATTCGTGCCCGGTGTGTTGATCAGGATGGCGCTGATGGAGCCGCCGAAGTTGGCGCCGAAGAAAATGGCCGTCAGCATCAGCAGCGCCGGTATGGTTCCCATGTGGAACGTAAAGGGCAGAAGGATGGTAATGGCAAGGTTTCCGTTCATCCCCGGAATGGCACCGAAGATAATGCCGATGAAGATGCCAAGGTTTGCAAAAATCAGGTTTTCAATCGTCAGGAGCCCGGAAAGGGCAGACAGAATCACTTCTCCCATTTTCCTTCCTCCTTATGGCAGTGCCACATGCATCGCATAGACAAACACAACATAAATGATTGCTACCGTTGCCAGTGTAATCAGGTAATAGGACACTTTTTTGGCCCCTGTAAATGCCAGCGTTACCACGCCCAGGATGCTGGTGGCAATCAGAAAACTCTTCCTGAAGGTCAGGCAGTAAACCACCAGTACCCCCATGTAGGCAAGCGCTTTCAGCTCCTTTACGAGGTCCAGCGTCTTTTCCGTATCCTGTTTCAGGAACAGGCTCCGCACCAGCAGAACAATCCCGCAGACAATCCAGAGAACCGCCACGCCGTAAGGCACGGTCCTCGAAGTAATGCCGTATGTTGTCATGAAATCCGTGCCGATCTGTCTGGGAATCAGATAGATGCAGACAATACCGGCAAGTATGCTGATAATCCCGGCAATCCGATTCGATTGATACCTTACCTTCACTTGCTGCACACCCTTTCAAAAGAAAGGGATGGGAAAACCCCATCCCCCTTCCTATTCATCACTTTGCATAATAGGCATAGAAAATGCTTTCACACATCTCCGCAGCGTTTGCAATGGTTTCCTTCACTTCCTGGCCATTGGCAAGAACCGGCACCCATTTGGCGTTGGCGGCCAGCTTCTTGAACTCATCCGTCTCACTGTATGCCAGAATTGCCTGATGGATGGCTTCCACTTCCTCCGCCTTGGCGTCCTTGGAAGTCATGATGAAGTTGCAGGTCTTGAAGACGATCTCATAGCCCTTGGAAATGGCGGTAGGCACCTCAATGCCTTCAAAGCCGGTATAGGGTTCTTCCGACATGACCAGGATGGGCTTCAGGGTCCCTTCCTCCACATACTGTGCACCGACCGAAGAGGAGGCAACTGCGCAGACCACATTGCCGCCTGCAACGGCCAGCAGGTCCTTTGCACTTCCATCTGAAGTAACGGCTTCCGCAGGAATTCCTGCCGCACCGAAGAGTCCGGTAGCCAGCATGTGCGTTGCTCCGCCCGGGGTATTGGATCCGAAGACGATGCGGTTGCTCTTCGCATATTCAACCAGGCCTTCCCAGTCTTCAATGCCGGTCAGGGCGGGGTTGACATAGAGCATCTGATCTTCCGAGTTCAGTCCGGTTACGATCTGGTAATCCTCCAGCTTGAGTCCCACACTGGGATTGAACAGCGGAGTCAGGGTAAACATGGCAATGCCGCCGACCATCATCTCGGTCGCATCAGGAGCAACGGACGCCAGATCTGCAGCAGCAATTGCTCCGTTTGCTCCGGTCAGGTTATTGATGAATACTGTCTTTCCGTACGTTTCCTGGAGTCCCTGGGCAATGATACGGGCCATGGTGTCTGCAGAACCGCCTGAAGCAAAAGGAACACGGATGTTCAGATCCTTGGACGGGGCATAATCTGCCACCGCGGTAAGGGATGCCAGTACCAGCATCAGTGCCATTGCGAGAACGACCACTTTCTTCATTTTCTTTTCCTCCTCTTCTGAAAACGTTTTCAGAAATGTTATTTGGGTTGTCAAGATGAATTTTATTGTATTCCTATATTATTGTCAACAGATATTTTTATTTATTTAAATAAATATGCGTTTTCATTGGTTATACATAGTTTTTTATTTTCTGAAATCGTTTTCAGTTGTGCAGAATATACAACTATCCCCTATCTTCTGCGGCATTATCCCCTAACCATTCTTCAAAACATGGTTTCTTTCCCCCCGAATAACCGCAGCGGCCCTTGTACCTGGTGCAGATTGAAACCGGTTGTCAAAGAAAAAGGCCCGCCGGATCAATATCCCCGTCGGGCCAGAAAGAAAGAATGGGAATCACAGTTTTTTGATCATCGCGGACTTCTGGAAGAAGGCAATGCCATAGCAAAGAACTGTTTCATATCCAGGCTTTACCGCCCTGGCGTATCCTTTGTCCACGATCTGCTTTATAGCTTCATTGCATGCCGCCTCCATCTGGGCTGCGCTGTCTGCTTTTTTTGCCTCAATGATCAAGGCGCGGCGATTCTTTCGGTCCTTGGCGCGGATATCAAATCTGCCGAGCCCACTTTCCTTATTTGAATCTACCGAGTAGCCCAGACCAACGAACAACCCGGCCAGGAAAGCATGATAATAATCCTCGTGGTAATCATGATAGCTGATTGTATCCCACAAAAAACCATTGAGCTTTTGGGTTGCGCCTTCAATATCTTCATTCCAGAAGGCCGCCATCAGCTCTTTCTGTTTACTGTTGTCGATGGTATCGGTAAACAGCTTTACCACCGTATCCTCAAAAATCCCAGCAATCTCTGTGTTGGGAATCTTCAACGCGACGGTTTGGCCTTTGGCAGTAGGATCGGCCTTCGTCAGATAGCCGGTCATCAGAAGAATGCTCCACAGGTTTTGCTCTGATTCATGGAGCGTATCATATGTCAATTCATCAGAGACGGTTACTGTGATCGTGCCACCGTTCATTATCGTCTCAAACTTATCGGGGATTCCCCAATCAGAATGATTGACAAAATCCCTGATCACGCCGTTCCCGCTGGTATTGCGCCAGTAGTTCTTCGGTTCGGCATCCGGATCATACAAGAGAGCAGACACATAGCTTGCAGCATCCCATGGACAATAAACAGATGTGTTACCGATCACATAGCCGTCATACCATTCCTGGAAGATATCCTCTTTATCTGACAGGCCTGTCACCGCCAGCATTTCGTTTATTTCCTGCTGTGTAAATCCGAAATACCTGCTGAAGCGTTCATCCAGCACAGAGTAGGACATGAAATTGTTCGTGCCGGTGAAGATGCTCTCCTTGGCGATACGCAGGCAGCCTGTTACCACAGCGAACTTCAGATATTCGTTGGTCTTCAGAGCAATGCTCAGCATGCCCTTGATCACATCAAGCATCTGCACATAATAGCGATTTTGAGCTGTGTTCTTCTCGCTTGCCTTTGCCAACGGAACATCATACTCGTCGATGAGCAGGATCACAGGCTTGCCATAGACCGCGTTCATCATACGCATGATGGTCTTGAGCGAAGACTTAATTGCGGCCGGTTCTACCTTTTTTCCTTTGAGCAAGTTGAACGTAGCTTTATCTATCGGGTCAACCTTATCGCTCTCAATGATCTCGGAGTATTTGAAACAAAAATCAGATATTACTCCCTGGAGAGCAACAAAGGCGCTCTCAAAATCCAGCCCGTCCACATCCTTAAATGATATGAACAGCACGGGATACTGGTTCATCCAAGCGGAGCAGAAATCCTCATGCTTTGATACATCCAACCCCTCAAACACAGCCTTGCTGTCTCGGTTGATGTCGAAGAAGCTCTCCATCATGCTCATGTTGAGCGTCTTGCCAAACCTGCGGGGCCGGGTGAACAGAGTGACCTTGTTATCCGTCCTGCCGACAAGATCATACAGCAGTTCCGTCTTATCTACATAGTAGAGGCCGGCTTTCCTGATTTCATCAAAGCTCTCATCTCCGACGGCGATTCTGATTGCCATTTTCCAGGCCTCCTTCCCAAGCGATTGTTCATCTGAAATCGGTTCTCTTCTCGCAGATGGATACAATAAACCCATCTTAAAAAGTATACCACTTCTGCCGCGTTTATTCAAGAAGTCAATCTTACTGTTTTGTCAGCAGAGTGAAATTTCCTACATCACCGTTTTGCTCTGCTAAAGTCCACTCGCTAACAACAACCCGGCCTC
>CAMVHE010000133.1 GCA_947167215.1 uncultured Clostridia bacterium | reverse complement strand
CACAGTGCTTTCAGCTTCTCCACTTCGGCAGGCGTCAGTTCCCGCCATTCTCCCCGTTTCAGATTTCCCAGTTCAATGGGGCCAAACCGGACCCGCCGCAGCAGAACCACCTGGTGCCCCACGGCCTCCACCATCCGGCGCACCTGCCGGTTGCGCCCTTCATGGATGGTAATCAGCACATCCGAGTAAATCTCGCCTTCCCGCACGATCCGCACCTTGGCCGGCCAGGTTTTCCGCTCATCGCCTTCCATGAAGACCCCGTGGGCGAGCCTGCGGCGCTCCTCATCGGAAAGCATTCCGCTGATGCGCGCCAGGTAGGATTTGTCCACCTCGTTGGCCGGGTGCGTCAGCTTCTGCGCCAGCTCCCCGTCGTTGGTCAGCAGCAGAACGCCTTCGGTATCGTAATCCAGCCGCCCGACAGGGAACAGCCGGACCGGGAAATCCCGGAAATGGTCCATGACCGTGCTGCGTTCCTTGTCATCGCTGACGGTAGTCACCTCGCCCGCCGGCTTATGATAGAGAATGGTATATTTCTTTTCCGCCGGCTCAATGCGCCGGCCGTCCACGCAGACCACGTCCCCGGACTCCACCTGGGTGCCCAGTGTCGTAATGACCTCGCCGTTGACGGTGACGCGGCCTTCCAGGATGATTTCCTCGCATTTGCGCCGGGCTGCCACTCCGCAGTCCGCCATGTATTTATGTAATCTCATTTTTCTTTCTCCGCAGGCTCCCGCAGCCATGCCTTCAGTGCTGCAAACATCGCATCCTCGCCCTCGTCCCGGAGCAGCGTCAGGAAATGCATCAGCGCCGCATGGGTGGCAGGATGCATGGCATCCCGCATCTTTCCCCCGGTCAGATACAGCAGGGGCGCCTCGTCGGTATAGTCCTTTCCTTTGTAGGTCTTGCTGGCGGAAAGCCGGTCACAGATCATTTCCACCACATACTTGCGCGGCATCTCCACCGCCACATAGCGGCGTTCCGCCTCGCTGTAATCCGTCCAGTATTCCCAGTGGTGCCGGTTCCTGCCCTTATGGTGGATCCAGGCCCTTGAATACCCCCAGGTCCTGCGTTCATCCTCCGTGGGGGAATGGGTGCCGTCAAAAAAGCGGACCCCCGGCAGGAACTCCGTGGGCGAATACTTGGAAAGATCATGGGTCAGCCCCTGCAGGGGGATGCCCGCCTTTACACAGTGCACGAAGACCATGAACCGGTGCCGGTTCACCGTCCTCAGATGCCCTGCAAACCGCTGAAATCCGTTCATGCTCCCTCCACGGGCACCTGCCCCTTGTCCAGAACCCGGTCGCAGACGGCGCCGCCCAGACAGACGTCCCCGTCATAGAAGACCATGCTCTGCCCCGGCGTTACCGCCCTCTGGGAAACCGAGGATGTCACCAGCACCCGGTCCCCGTCCATTTCCACGTGCACCGGCTGATCCGGCTGGCGGTAGCGGTATTTGCAGGTACAGTCAAAGGAAGCCGCCGGCGCCTCGCCGGCAATGAAGGTCGCTTCGCTGCCCTCCGCGGTACGGCTGTAAAGCAGGGGATGGTCTCCCCCCTGGGTCACAATGAGCTCATTCCTCTCCAGGTCCTTCTCGAGCACGAACCAGCGCTCGCCGGTTCCGCCCCCGCCGATGCCCAGGCCCCTCCGCTGTCCGAGGGTGTAATACATGAGTCCGTCGTGCCGGCCTACGATCCGGCCTTCCGGCGTGACCATGTTCCCGGGGGAAGCGGGCAGGTACTGCTTCAGGAACTGCTTCATGTTCCGTTCGCCGATAAAGCAGATGCCGGTGGAATCCTTTTTCCGGCTGTTCACCAGCCCGGCCTGCTCCGCCAGGGCACGCACTTCGCCCTTGGTCAGGCCGCCCACGGGAAAGAGGGTCCGGGCCACCGCCTTCTCCTTCAGCATGTACAGAAAATAGCTCTGGTCCTTGTTGGCGTCCACGCCGCGGCACAGCGCGGCATGCCCGTGCAAGGTCCCCGTCCGGCAGAAATGCCCCGTGGCGATCTTCTCCGCCCCGATCTGCATTGCAAAGTCGAGGAATGCCCGGAACTTGATCTCCCGGTTGCAGAGCACATCCGGGTTCGGCGTGCGCCCCCGGCGGTACTCGGACAGGAAATACGAGAAGACCCGCTCCTCGTATTCCTTTTCAAAGTTCACCGCATAGCAGGGGATCCCCAGGGATGCCGCCACCGCCTGCACATCCTGCCAGTCCTGGTCCGCCGTGCAGACCCCGTTTTCATCCGTTTCGTTCCAGTTCTTCATGAACACGCCGATGACCTCGTGTCCCGCATCCCTCAGGCGCATTGCCGCCACGGAAGAATCCACCCCGCCGGACATGCCCACTACGATTCTTGCCATGATTTATACCCTTGTCATCAGTACCGCCAGCCGGCGGTCCACTTTCTCCAGCATTTCCTGGGTCACTTCGGGAATCGAGCGTCCGGCATCCACCACCACCACGCGGTCGGCGGCAGCACCGGCATACAGTTCCTCAAAGGCCGCAAAGGTGCGGTCAAAAAACGCTTCCTTCTCCCGTTCCAGACGGTCCGGCTCGGAGACGGAGAGCCGTCTGGCCAGGGCCTTTTCCGGATCCATCCGCAGATAGACCGTCAGGTCCGGCATGCGTCCTGCAACGGCTTCTTCATTGATCCGTGCAATGCGCTCCGTCCCCATCTGCCTTCCCCCGCCCTGATAGGCAATGGAGGAATCCACATACCGGTCCGAAAGCACCAGCCTTCCCGCCTTCAGGGCCGGTTCCACGACGGCACGCACGTTCTGTGCCCGGGCGGCCGCATACAGGAAGGCCTCGGTTTCATCCGTCATGGCCGTATTGGCCGGGTCCAGGATGATCTCCCGGATCTTCTCCGCCACCGAGTCCCCGCCAGGTTCCCGGGTATTGGTCATTTCCCAGCCCAGCTGCAGGAAATGCGCCTGCAGGGCCGCATGCTGGGTGGACTTGCCGCAGCCGTCCATTCCCTCAATGGTCACAAACAGGCCCCGGGCGGGCGCCGTCTCCGGCAGCAGGATCGAAAGCAGGTCCCGCGGTTCCTCCGCAACAGCGCTTGCGCCGGACTCCTCCAGCTCCTGCCGGCTTCCGTAGCCGTAGCAGACGCCGATGCCTGGAATTCCCACTGTTCTGGCGCCTTCCATGTCAAAGCACCGGTCTCCAACCATGACGGCAGGACCGCCGAAGCGGCGGATGGCTTCCCGGATCAGGGCAGCCTTGTCCGCGTCCCTGTCCGTGAAATCCGTGCCGATGATCTCCTCCAGCAGCGGCATCATCTGAAAGCGTTCCGCGATGCGCCGGGAAAAAACGGTGGGCTTGGAGGTCACCATGACCAGCTTCAGCCCCGCCTGGTGCAGGGTGCGCAGCACCGCCGGGATGCCGGGGTACACTTCATTTTCCTGCCAGCCCTTTTCCCGGAACCGCTCCCGGTAGAACCGGGTGGCCTCCTCCGCCTGGTCGTCCGTCATCCCCAGTTCGTCCCGGAAGCTGGCATGCAGCGGCGGTCCGATGAATCGCTTCCAGTCATACCCTTCCGGGGCCTTCACCCCCATCTTCTCCGCCGCATACTGTGCGGAGCGGATGATGCCGGTTTCAGAACGGGTAAGGGTCCCGTCCAGGTCAAATAATACGGTCCGTACGTTCATGCTTTTTTGCGGGACTGCCTGGGTCCCGACTCCTTTTCGTATTCTTCCCTGCGCCGCTTCGCCCGGGCCTTCAGCTTCTCCCGGTCCGGCGCTTCCACCTGGACCGGCTTTTCCTGTTCCTGCTTCTTCGCGCGGCGCTTTTCCTCCCGCCAGCGCCGGAGGTCTTTCTTCCACTCCTCCGCCCAGGCCGTATCCTGTGCGCTCACCAGCGGGGCCACATGGGGATAGGCTTCCGGAAAAGCCCTGGCCAGGCATCTTCCAGCAAGGTTCGCCACCGGCGGCCGGTCCATGCGGTCATCCCGGAGATAGCCGTCCGCCAGCCAGGCCGCCAGGGCCTCCTGCATGGAGGCATCCGGGGAAAAAATCACGCAGGAACGCTTTTCCTTTTCCCGGTAGACCAGGAGCATGCCCTGCTCCCGGCCTGCCAGCTTTCCGGCGATGACCCCCGCCAGCCGGGCCGAAAACAGGCTGACAAGAAAGGCAGCCTGCATCCGCAGCGGCGTTCCGAGGTCCTTTCCGAACACCGTCACGTTGTGGTATATGAGCTTCAGATGCTCGTCCAAACGGTGCGGACGGACGGATACCACGTCCTCCCGGCGGATGCTGACCACGCTGGTGGGGCTGTCCCCCAGGTGCCGTTCAAAGATGATCTCCTTCTCCTTCAGCACCACGCGGCTGGAGGTCAGGCGCCGACGCATGAAGCGCAGCAGCAGGGCCACAGCATAAATATAGAAGAGGAGATTGAGAAGCCCCTGACCGGTCAGGCCGATCAGGAGGTTCACCAGCAGAATGCAGACGGCCAGCCGCAGCGCGATGCTGCAGACGGCCAGCACGAACTGCCTGCCGTCCATGGGCTCCGGCCGCTGCCACTGTTCCTGAAGAACGTTATTCATTGCGCAACAGCTCCGAATAGCGCAGCACCAGCTCCGTAAAGTAGTCGAGCGCCTTGCAGACCGGGTCCGGCGTGGACATGTCCACGCCCGCCACACGCAGCTCGTCGATGGGCGGCATGCTTCCGCCCAGGGTCAGGAACCGGCGGTATGCCGCCACCTTCTCGGGATCCCCGCTGCGCACGTTGGCTGCCAGGGCCACGGCGGCACAGAAGCCGGTGGCATACTGGTACACGTAATACGGGCTGTAGTAATGCGGGATGCGCATCCATTCATAGGCCACTTCGGAGTCCACGGTGCAGGCTTTTCCGTAATACTCGCGGTTGAGCCGGAGGCTGAGGTCCGACAGGCTCTCCATGGTAATGCTCTCTCCCTGCTCGGCCATCCGGTGGGCTTCATGCTCGAATTCCGCAAACAGCGTCTGCCGGAATACCGTCGTCCGGAAGTGCTCCAGCAGGTTTCCGATGAGGCAGATTTCCGCCTGACGGTCCCCGGCATACTTCTCCCGCAGGTAGGCGTTCAGCAGGATCTCGTTGGTGGTGCTGGCCACCTCTGCCACGAAGATGCTGTAGCCGGCCTTGGCCGAGACCTGGTTTTTATTGGAATAGAAGCTGTGCATGGCGTGCCCCATTTCATGGCACAGGGTGGAAAGGCCGTCATAGGTGCACTTATGGTTGAGCAGCACATAGGGCGTGGTCCGGTCGATATCACCGCAGCTGTAAGCGCCGCTGCGCTTTCCGCGGTTCTCGTACACGTCTATCCAGCGGTCCTTCAGGGCCACGGAAGCATCCCGGACATAATCCTCGCCCAGGGGTGCCACGGCCTCAAGGAAGATGCCGAAGGCCTCCTCAATGTCCGGATGGATATCGAACTCGCCGGAGAGCCCCGCATACAGGTCGTAAAGATGGAGTCGGCTGACGCCCAGCTGCTCCTTCCGCACGCGCAGGTATTCGGTCAGGGAGGAAATGCCCCCGTGCACCGCGGCGATGAGGTTGTCATAGACGGCCTCGTCGATGTGGTTTTCAAAGAGCGCGGCTTCCCGGCAGCTGCTGAAGTGCCTTGCCCTGGCGTTCAGCATGTCCGCCTTCATCTGCCCGTGATAAAGGCTGGTGAAGGTATGGCCCATCTTCCGGTACCCGTTCATCATGGCGCTGTAGGCCCGGCGGCGCACTGCCCGGTCGTCGCTTTCCATCAGCTGGCCGAAGCCGGCATCCGTCAGCGGCTGGCGCTTTCCGTCCCCCACATACACCGTTCCAAGATCAAGGTCCGTGGTCCGCAGCATCTCCGCTGCCATGTCCGGCACGCACTGGAGTTCTCCTGCCATGGCCAGAATCTGCTCCTCGCCGGCGGAAAGGGTATGGGGCTTTCTGCGCTCCACATTGCGCAGGAGCACGTCAAAATCCGAAAAACGGGGATCTGCTGCCAGCGCGTGAAGCTTTTCCGCCGGCAGGGCCGTCAGGGCAGGGGTCAGCCAGGAAGTGCGGGAATCCGCCTCCACGGACAGGGCCACCGCCCGGCCGTACATGGCCTGGTAGCGCTCCACGGTCATGTCCTCGTTCTGCTTCATCATGGCATACACGATGAGGTCCCGCACCATCTCGCTGGTCTTCTCCGCTTCCTGAAGGCAGCAGAGGATCTCCTCATCCGAGGAAAAGGACTCCCGCGGGGAAACAGCGGCAACGGCGGCCTGCGCCGTCCGGAAGGCTTCCTCGAAAGCCTCATCGCTTGCAAAAATCCGGGTCAGGTCCCAGGTATACTTCGGGTCCGCCTGGGCCCGTGTCTGAATCGTATCCATTTTCTTTTCTCCTTCTTAGTTCCGCAGGCTCTGCAGCGGGGCCGGTATCCTGCCGCCCCTTGCGATCAGGCGCTCCGCGGACACGGCGCGCACCGGCATGATGGGCGCGCGTCCGAACAGGCCGCCGAATTCCACTTCATCCCCTACCTGCTTGCCGGGGACGGGGATCAGGCGCACGGCGGTGGTCTTGCCGTTGATGACCCCGATGGCCGCCTCATCGGCAATGATGGCCGAAAGCGTTGCTGCACTGGTATCTCCCGGCACGGCAATCATATCGAGGCCCACCGAGCACACGCAGGTCATGGCCTCCAGCTTCTCCAGGGACAGCACCCCCTGCCGGGCCGCTTCAATCATTCCGATGTCCTCGCTGACAGGGATGAAGGCGCCGGAAAGGCCGCCCACATGGCTGCTGGCCATGACGCCGCCCTTCTTCACCGCATCATTGAGCAGCGCCAGCGCCGCCGTGGTGCCGGGGCCGCCGCAGGTATCCACGCCCATCTCCTCCAGGATATGGGCCACCGAGTCGCCCATGGCCGGGGTAGGCGCCAGGGAAAGGTCCACGATGCCGAACGGCACGCCCAGCCGGCGGGAAGCCTCCTCCGCCACCAGCTGGCCCACCCGCGTGATGCGGAAGGCGGTTTTCTTGACGATCTCCGCCACCACGTCAAAGGGCTGTCCCCTTCCTTCCTTCTCCAGGGCACGCTTGACCACACCGGGTCCGGAAATGCCCACATTGATGCAGCATTCCCCTTCGCCCGGGCCGTGGAACGCGCCAGCCATGAAGGGGTTGTCCTCCACTGCGTTGGCAAAGATGACCAGCTTCATGCATCCGCTGGCATCGCTCGCCGCCGTGGCTTCCGCGATGTCCCGGATGGTCTTTCCGCAGAGCCTCACCGCATCCATGTCAATGCCCGCCTTGGTGGAGGCCACATTGACGGAGGCACACACGCGCTCTGTGGTGGAAAGCGCTTCCGGCAGGCTGGCAATGAGCCGCACGTCGGATGCAGTCATGCCTTTCTGCACGAGGGCGGAATAGCCGCCGATGTAATTGACGCCCGTGGTTTTTGCCGCCGCATCCATGGCCTTTGCCACCACCACCGGGTTCGCTATGCCGGCGGTGATCAGGCTGGCGGGAGTCACGGAAATGCGCTTGTTGACGATGGGGATGCCGAATTCGGCCTCCAGTTCCTCGCCCACCCGCACCAGGCCTTCCGCCTGCCGGGTGATTTTGTCATACACGCGCGCGGATACGGTCTTTTCATCATCCCCCGCGCAGGAGTAGAGGGATATGCCCATGGTAATGGTCCGGATATCCAGCTTCTCCTCGGTGATCATGTGCACCGTCTGCATGATTTCAGATGTATTGATCATATTTTCACCGCCTCAGATCCTGTGCATGGCATCAAAGATTTCACTGCGCTGGATGCGGATCTGCAGGCCCAGGGCATCCCCGAGGGCGGTCAGCTGCTGGCTGAGGGCGCCGAAGGAGCTCTTCGAAATATCCACGATCATGACCATGGTAAACATGCCGGAGAGCACCGTCTGGGAGATATCCAGGATATTTGCCGCATTCTCAAAAAGCACCGCACTGACCCGGGCAATAATGCCGATGGTGTCCTTGCCGAGCACCGTCACCACGGCACGATTCTCATTTTCCATATCAAACAACCTTTCCTGTGCCTTTGCTGAAGTCTACTTAGACAATTCTACATTATATCTGTTTGGCGGGGAAATTGCAATAACACTTGAATCCCTCCGCATTTTGCGCTAGAATATGCACCGTATGATTTTTAATGAAAGTCAGGGGGGCATTCTGTGATGGAAAAGAAGAATCTCGATTGGGGCAATCTCGGATTTGCCTATCATGTTACCGATAAACGGTATGTTGCCAATTACGTGAACGGTGCCTGGGACGAAGGCGGCCTGACCGACGATCCCATGATCACCATGAGCGAAGATGCAGGCGTGCTGCATTATTCCCAGTCCGTATTTGAAGGCCTCAAGGCCTATACCACTGTAGACGGCAAGATCGTCTGCTTCCGGCCTGACCTCAACGCCGAGCGGATGATGGAAAGCGCCGCCTATCTGGAAATGCCGCCGTTCCCGAAGGACCGCTTCATCGAGGCCGTGGACCAGGTCGTCGCCGCCAATGCCGCATGGGTTCCGCCCTATGGCTCCGGTGCCACCCTCTACGTCCGCCCGTACATGTTCGGCATCTCCCCGGTCATCGGCGTCAAGCCCGCGGAGGATTATATGTTCCGCATCTTCTGCACGCCGGTGGGTCCCTACTTCAAGGGAGGCATCAAGCCGCTGTCTGTGAAGATCTCCGACTATGACCGTGCCGCCCCGCACGGCACCGGACACATCAAGGCCGGCCTCAACTATGCCATGAGCCTGCATGCCATCGTGGAAGCCCATGAGCAGGGCTTTGCCGAGAACATCTATCTGGATCCCGCCACGCGCACGAAGATTGAGGAAACCGGCGGCGCCAACATCCTCTTCGTGGACCGGGAAGGCCATCTGGTCGTTCCCAAGTCCGGCAGCATCCTTCCTTCCATCACCCGCCGTTCCCTGGTGGAAGTCGGCAGAACCTACCTGGGCCTCACCGTGGAAGAGCGGGAAGTCACCCTCG
>CAMVHE010000132.1 GCA_947167215.1 uncultured Clostridia bacterium | reverse complement strand
GCATAATTCCCAAGAAACTGGTTCCTATGGGGAAAGGGGTCGTATGCCCTTTTTTTGGTATTTTATATGTTTTTGTTGATTTTCGTGGTAAAATAAAAATAAAGGGCTGTGAAGTCCAGGATTTTCAAATCCCTTTTTTCACAGCCCCTTTTGTATCGAAAGTGGAAGCCCGTGTATTGAGCAGAATCTTCCGGGCAGGTACATCGGGATAAAGAACGGCTTCCTTTCGGCAGGTGGGGAAAAGATCCGGTTCCGCAGTCAGGGAAGATCAAATTCAACGCGGGTTGCCCGGCCGAGGAAAGTGACATCGGAAAGCTTCAGGGTCAGCGATTCATACTCCCTGTCAAAGCTCTGGAGGAGCAGGGTGACGGCATCCAGCTTGCGGATCTTGCGAAGCGCACGATGCTCACCATATTCGACCAGCATGACGGCATCGTCGATAGGACTTTGCGCAGGCACAATGAAGACAATGTCACCGGTATGGATCCGGAAACCGCGCATGCTGTCATCCGGGGCTTTGAACCAGAAAACCTTTTCGGGATTGGCTCCTTCAATCTTACCATTTTCAAGGGGCATGAGCCGCTTGTCAACGGGTTTAAGAACGGCATTCATCACCGGTACGCTGCGGAGAACGCTCTTGAGGGCGTCCAGCCAGACGGAACCAACGACAGCTTCATCTTTTTCTTTTTCCGGCTCGGTACTTGCAACCAGCACGGTGGCGGATTCCTTGGGCTTGGGAGCAACCGCTTTTGCCATGGAGGGCTGTACCTGGGCAAGATCGACCGTTGCTGCAATGTCTTCAAGGGTAAACTCTGCTTCTGTCTGGTGAGTTAAGCCGATGGTTTTCAGAATCCGTCTTGCCTGATCGTCCTGGATGATACGTGTGCCTGCTTCCACTGCGAGCAGGTAGCTTTCACTGACTCCGCATTTTCTGGCAACCTGCTTTGGTGTCATTCCCTTGCGGATACGTTCTGTATGAATAAGATCTCCCAGTCTTGACATGTTGAACTCCTTTGATCGGTGAATGTGTATTATGAGCTGATTCTTTCCCGGTGCATTCCTCAAAATGGACAGGGATGAACATGGCGCTTATTATATCACACTTTTCACAGAAAGCTACAATGACTTTCGACGGGAGAAAATAGAAGGAAAATCATATGCTCTGTATCCCGGAAGCATTGAATTCTTAAAAGGGATACAACAAAATGAAAAAAAGGGATCTTAGTCACTTCCGGAATTTACGGACCTCTCTCCAGGGGTCTGCGCATGCTTTGTGTGCAGAAGCGTTACCGCCTTTCGACTCCTGAAGAATCCGGTCCTGCGGAACGGTTTCCTCCTCACTCAGAAAACGGAGATTCTGCAGAGAATGGCTTGACGCTCGGAACCTTTTCTGCTACATTACGGACTCGAATAAAAATGAAGGTGATGATTATATGCAGAATGATGAACGCAGCCGGATGCTGGGAGAAATGCCGATGCATCAGCTGGTTCCCAAAATCAGCGTGCCGATCATGATTTCCATGATTGTGCAGGCACTGTATAATGTGGTGGATTCCATCTTTGTTTCCCAGTATGATGGATATGGCCTGACCGCCGTTTCCCTTGCTTTCCCTTTTCAGATGCTGATGACCGCTTTTTCCGTTGGAATGGCCGTCGGAATTGCAAGCATGATGAGCCGCAAGCTGGGAGAAGGAAAACCGGTACTCGCCCGCAGGGCAGCATGGTCCGGCCTGATTATCCTTGCCTGCGGTTGTTTCTGTTTCATGTTTATCGGCCTCTTTTTGGCAAGACCCCTGCTGAATCTTGTTGCAGCAGACACGCTGGAGCAGGCAGAGCGCATCAGGGAGATGGGTGCCACTTATCTCAGTATTGTGTGCATCTGGTGTGGCGGTGTATTTGTTGCTATCCTTTCTGAAAGAATGCTCCAGGCCACGGGAAACTCCGTGCTTTCCATGATTACCCAGCTGGCCGGCGCAATTACCAATATCATTCTTGACCCGATCATGATTTTTACCTTGAATATGGGGGTCGCCGGTGCTGCAATTGCAACCGTGATCGGCCAGTTTGTAAGCTGTTTTCTCGGACTGTATCTTAACCACAAGAAGAATCCGGAGCTCGCTTTCCGGATCAGCGAATTTGGTTTTGACAGGAGCATTGCCGCAGGCATTGTTGCAGTCGGCGTGCCCTCGGTCATCATGCAGGCGATTGGTACCTTCATGAACATGGGAATGAATATGCTGCTGAGCGGATTTCAGGACAGCAATGCTGCCGTTAATGTGCTGAATGTATATTTCAAGCTTCAGTCCTTTGTTTTTATGCCGGTGTTCGGACTGGGTTCCGGTGTTGTTGCCATTGTGGGCTACAATTTCGGAGCGCGTAACAAGAAGCGCGTACGGGAAGCAATCAAGGTCTCCCTGATTTATTCCATTTCCATCATGGCGGCAGGTACGCTGATTTTCCAGCTGTTCCCTGCATCTCTGATGGGGCTCTTTGAGAGCGATAACAATCCGGAACTTTCCATGCGAATGACGGAAATCGGAATTGTGGCACTGAGAACCATCTCTCTGATGTTCATTCTTGCCGCAGTAGGAATTACGCTTTCCAATGTTTTCCAGGCCGTAGGGAGGGGAATGTACAGCATGATCATCAGCCTTCTGCGTCAGATGGTGGTACTGCTTCCCGCTGCCTGGCTGCTCGGCAGAATTACCGGCAACGTAAATTCGGTCTGGTGGTCCTTTGCCATTGCAGAGTGCTTTTCCATGGCGGTTTCCCTTCTGTTTTACCGGAAGCTGAATCAGGAAATCATCGATAAGCTGTAGGCAGAGGGAAGAAGAAAGAGCAACTCTTCCCGGAAACTGAGGCAGTTCCTGACAGAAAGACTTACCATTGTACGGATCGGGAAAAATGTGCTATACTCTTTTTCAGTAAGTCTGCATGAATTTTCAAGCAGAAAAAAGTGCTTTTCTTGAGGAGGAGATCGGGATGAAGAAGAGGATCTGCGGACTGTTGGTCTTAGGCCTGCTGTTATTTGCCGTTGCGCTGGCAGACGGTTACAATGCGTACGATTCCGGAGATTACCTGGGACTCCGCGGGTCTGGAGTTGCCATTGTGGTTACCAAATCGGTTACCATCCGCACAGAGCCGTCCTTTAACGGAAGGAAAGTGGAGAGCGCTTCCAACGGCGATGTGCTGCAGGTGCTCGGTGAGGATGGAAACTGGGTAGCCGTTGCCTATACGAAATCCAATGGAAATGTTTATGAGGGATGGGTAGTACGGGATTATGTGGTGGTAGAGCCCATGACGATTACCCTGGCGGTGAGCAATGTGCCTGCCTACTGTGCACCTGCAAAAGGAGCAAAGATGGTGGGCTCCCTTCCCAAAGGGACGACACTTACGGTGCTCGGAACCTGGGACGATTATTACATTGTCAGCCTGCGTGAAGCGTCTGCGTTCATCTCGATGAATGTGAACCACTGGACTTCTACGGAGCTGTATGAAAAATTCTACGGATCCACCGTGACTGCCTCTACCCTGAGAAGAACAAGAATGTACAGCGGACCCGGAACCGACTGGTCCACACTTGCAACGATTCCGGCCGGGGTTATTGTGGAGGTCGGCGATTTCGTGGATGGCTTTGTCATGATTGAATATGATGGCAATGTTGGTTTTGTCGAGGAAGAAAACGTACAGATTATTTATGGAGAAAATGACTCCGTAGGCTGAAGTGAGGAATGCAGGGCAGAATGACTCGGTTTGATCCTGTGCGGATTCATTGAACTTTTGTGTAACATCTGGTGCATAATTGATACGGTGAAGTCCCTTTCCTTCAAGGATTGGGACTTTTTCTCGTTCATCCGACACACTTGATGTATTCTGCTGCTTTTGGTATAATGGAATGTGCGAAATTATGCGCACAGAGAACGGGTGAGAAAATGCCAAAGTTGCAGGTTTATGACAAGTCGCTTGACTATGCCTATGCGCCGGGAATGTTTCCGGCCACAGAGTGCCTGAATAATGCTCGGGAGCGGTGCATGCGGCTGCTTCTGTCCACCAAGACCCAGGGAAGTGAAGGCGCTGCCCGGCTGAAGGCAGACGCAGAAGCGGCCGGTGTCAGGACGGAATATGCGGATCGTGTCCTTGAAAAAATCTCCCATAAGGAAAACTGTTTTGCGGCAATGGTTTACCGCAAGGTTGAGGGAACGTTCGGAGAGGGGGCACATTTGGTGCTTCACACTCCCAGCGACAGCGGAAATCTGGGAACGATGCTTCGCACGGCCCTTGGATTCGGATATCCCAATGTGGCGATTATCGGCAACGGGGTGGATTCCGATGATCCCCGGGTGGTACGTGCCTCAATGGGAGCTGCATTTTCTTTGCATATCCGCCATTTTGCAAGGATGGAGGATTATCTCGAAGAATTTCCGGAGCGGCAGCTGTATCTGTTCATGCTGACCGGCTCTGTATCGCTCAGCAGTGCGGTTCAGCAGAAACGGGAACCTTTTTCTCTTGTTTTCGGGAATGAAGCCACCGGACTTCCGGATGAATATGCAGCGCTGGGCTGTCCTGTCCGGATACCGCACAGCAGCAGGATTGATTCCCTGAACCTTTCCGTGGCGGCGGGAATCGGCATGTATGCTTTTGCACAGACAAAAGAAGCGACGTGCGTCGACTGACGCAGAAGAAGGAGATGTGACGGTGAAAATTATCATTGACGCCATGGGCGGCGATCTGGCACCCCGGGTGAACACCGATGGTGCAGTGGATGCACTGCAGGCTTTCCAGGATATCGAGATTATCCTCATGGGACCGGAAGAGGAAGTGAAAGCTTCTCTGGAATCCTACCCGGATAAAACCAAACTGGATTCCGTTCGCAGCCGGCTCACGGTCATAGATGCCCCGGAGGTCATTACAACGGAGGAGCATCCGGTCATGGCCCTTCGGAGAAAGAAAAAGTCCGCATTTGTAATGGGGATGAATATGATCCGGAGCAAGGAAGCAGATGCTTTCGTTTCGGCAGGCTCAACCGGTGCAGTGATGTCCGGTGGACTCTTAGTCCTGAGAACGGTGAAGGGAATCAAGCGTCCTGCTCTGGCTACACAGGTTCCGGTGCCAGGACGCCCGATGCTGCTTGTGGATTCCGGTGCCAATACCGACTGCAAGCCGGAATGGCTTGTACAGTTTGCCATGATGGGAAGCATTTACATGCAGAAAGTCAACGGTGTGAAGGATCCGCAGGTCGGACTGCTGAACATTGGTACCGAAGAGGCAAAGGGAGACGAGCTAACCCAGCAGGCCTTTACACTGATGAAGCAGAAACAGCCATTTACTTTTGCAGGTAATATTGAAGCCAGAGAAGCACTTTCCGGCAGCTGCGATGTGCTGGTGGCAGACGGGTTTGCCGGAAATGTCCTGCTCAAAGGAATCGAAGGTACGGTTTCCACCCTTTTCCGGCTCATGAAAGGCGCTTTGATGAGCAGTACCAAGGGAAAAATTGCAGGATTGCTGGCAAAAGATACCTTTAAACAGCTGAAGGGCACGTTTGATGCTACGGAGGTTGGAGGAGCTCCATTGCTCGGATGTGATGGAGTGGTTATTAAAGCCCATGGCAATTCCAATGCAAGAGCAATCTTCTGTGCCATCCGTCAGGCCAGAACCATTGTCAATGAGGGTGTTGTGGAACTGATCCGCAACGGCGTGGCGGAGATCACGGTCGAACAGGAAGAGAAAGAATAAGGAGGACAAGAATATGATGTTTGAAAAAGTACAGGCGATGGTGGCAGAACAGCTGGATGTGCCCGTGAGCCAGGTGACCGAGGCAAGCCGGCTCAAGGAAGACCTTGGTGCTGACAGTGCTTCTGTAATGATGCTGGTTATGGACGTAGAGTCGGAGTTCGGTATCCAGGTGGAAGATGATGCCATCGAGAAAGTCAAGACTGTCGGGGATATGGTGCACTATATTGAAAGCAAACAGTAAAAAGCAGCATAAACTGCATGAAGAGAAGAGAGACCTGTCCGAGCTTCAGCAGACGCTGGGATATACCTTTCGGGACAGCGATCTGCTGGAACTCGCGCTGACGCATCCTTCCTATGCCATGCTTCACGGCTGCCAGGATAATCAGCGCCTGGAGTTTTTAGGTGATGCAGTTTTGCAGATCCGCACATCGGACGTGCTGTATCATCGTTTTTCAAACCTTCATGAAGGCCAGATGACCAGACGCAGGTCTGCCCTGGTGTGTGAGGCTAATCTGGCCAAAGCTGCCAGGCGGCTGATGCTTGGCAGATGGCTCCGGCTTGCTCCGGGCGAAGTCGCTCTTGGGGGTGAAGATAAAGCTTCCATCCTGTCCGATGCGATGGAGGCAGTGATTGCAGCTGTCTATCTCGATGGTGGATTTGAAGCGGTTTTTCCTTTTATCGACCGTGTCCTGCAGGAATATGAGGCGGGAGAAGTGGATGTAAGGGATGCCAAATCCAGACTGCAGGAATATGTACAGGCACGAGGAGAGCCCACGCCGGTTTATGAGGAAGTTGGTATGGAAGGACCTGCCAACGCGAGAGTCTTTACGGCACGGGTTCTGCGTGGAGACGGTACCGAACTGGGAAGAGGAAGAGGAACCCGGAAACAGTGGGCGGAAGAGGCGGCCGCAGAGGCAGCACTCAAACTGCTTGAAGAGCAGGAGCAAGTACAAGGAGGGTCGCAGCTTTGCGGCTGAAAAGACTGGAAATCTATGGCTTCAAGTCCTTCGCGGATAGAACAGTCATAGAATTTGATCAGGGAATCACCGGAATCGTCGGTCCCAACGGAAGCGGAAAAAGCAATCTGTCGGATGCGGTCCGCTGGGTGCTCGGTGAAACCAGCGCCAAATCCCTCCGGGGCGGAAAAATGGAAGATGTCATCTTCAATGGAACGGACCGCCGGAAACGTATGGGCTACGGTGAAGTTTCTCTGGTGTTTGATAATGAGGATCACACGCTGCAGGTGGATTATAATGAGGTAATGATTACCCGAAGGGTCTACCGCAGCGGTGAAGGTGAGTACTATATCAACAAGGCAACATGCCGTTTGAAAGATATCATTGATCTTTTCCGGGACACCGGTATCGGAAGGGATGGCTATTCCATCATCGGACAGGGAAGGATTGACGAGATTCTTTCCCAGAAGAGCGAAGACCGCCGCGGCGTTTTTGAAGAAGCCGCCGGCATTACGAAATTCCGAAGCAGGAAGGAAGAAAGCGAAAAGCGGCTTTCCAACATGCGGGACAATCTGACCCGTGTGGAGGACATCATTGCCGAACTGGAAAGTCAGCTGGAGCCTCTTGAGAAAGCTTCCGAAACGGCAAGACGCTATCTGTCTCTCCGGGATGAGCTTCGCGGACTGGAATGTTCCTCCTATGTGGTTCATGTGGACCGCAACGGTGTAAGGATCGAGGAAGGAAAACAGCTTATTGAGGATCTGGCACACCAGATAGAGCAGGCGGAAGCACAGGCAACGGAAAAGAGCGCGGAGCGTGATTCTGCCGCGGAAAGGGTATCTGAGCTGGATTCTGAGGTCACCGCAGCGCATGGCAACGTGCTCGCTCTGACAAGAGAACGGGAAGCCAGAGACGGTGAGCTCAGTGTCCTGAAGGCAGAAATTGCCAGATGTGAAAAAGATGTCCTGACAAGCAATGATGATATCCTGAAAAGGAAAAACAGGGATACGGATATCCGGTCTTCCCTGAAGGAAAACCATGAAGCTTCCGAAAAGAACCTCCTTCGGGTAAAGGAAGCAGAGGAAGGCCTGCTGAATACCGAACGCAGCGAAGCTGCGGCGGAAAGTGCAGCAGCCGAGGCGGAAGAAATCCTTGAAGCACATAAGGCGAAGATTATCGAGATGATGAATCGCCTGAGTGACGTTCGAACCAATGAAGCGCGTCTTTCTACCATGAAGGATGAGCTTCTGCGCAGGCGGAAGGAAGCCGAAGTCGAAAAGGAAGTTCTGACCAGGGATGCAGATTCTCTGGGGGAACAGAAAAACGAGGCCGGAGCAGAACTTGCAGATGCCAGGGATGCGGTTAAGGAAAAGGAAAAAGCCGTTGCCGCGATTGAGGCGGAAGCAAGGGAATCACAGGAGAAGATCCGAGCATTGCAGCAGAAGGCCGAAGAGCTGGGCAGCCAGGCAACGGCCTGTGACAGCCGTCTCCGCGTATTGCAGGAGATGGAAAGGGATTATGCCGGCTACCAGCAGGCGGTCAAGGAAGCATTGAAGCATGCTGTGGGAAATCCCAAAGTGCACGGCGTTGTTGCCAACCTGATGCAGGTGCCCAGAGACTATGAAAAGGCTGTGGAGGCCGTGTTGGGCGGGGCTTTGCAGAATATCGTGACCGATGACGAGTATGTAGCCAGAGACCTCATCAACTATCTGCGGAGCGGCAAGCTGGGACGGGCAACCTTCCTGCCGATTTCCACGATCCGGGGACGCACGCTGAATGCACAGGAGCGCCAGGTCCTTTCCATGCCGGGATGCCGGGGGCTCGCCAGCGAGCTGATTTCCTTTGACAGCCGTTACCGGGACATCATGGAGAATCTGCTGGGGCGGACGGTGATTGCGGAAAACCTGGATGCGGGCATCGAAATCATGCGCAGGGGGCGGCATGCCTTCCGTCTGGTAACCCTGGACGGTGATGTCATGCACTCCGGCGGTTCCATGACCGGCGGCAGCGCTGCATCCCGGATGACAAGCCTGCTTTCCAGAGACCGTGAGATTCATGAGCATCAGGAAAGACTGAATCGACTGAAGTCCGATATCCAGAAAGCCCGGGATCTCCGCAGCAGAGAAGAGGAGAACCGTGCGGTAATTCGCAGACGGCGGGAAGCCTGCTATGAAGATCTTAACCAGGCACGTATTGATGAATCGATCTGTGAGGAGCGGCTCCGCATTCTGACGGATAAGGAAACTGCGCAGACCGAGAGGGAAAGCCAGAATGCCCTGCT
>CAMVHE010000131.1 GCA_947167215.1 uncultured Clostridia bacterium | reverse complement strand
CCCACATCAATATAGACGGTGGTACCGGGGGTCCAGAGTTCCTCTGCCAGCGCGGCAAAGCAGCCGAGGGTCAGGAGTGCCGTCAGCAGGATAGCAACGATTTTTTTCATAAGATTTTCCTTCCTTTCCGATTCTCCGCGGTTCGGTCCGGGGCATGTCTTCCGTTTTCCGGACCGCTTTCTTCCGCTTTGGGAACGTTTCTGGCATCATTATAGGAAGCAGACAGAAGGTTGACAATTCCCAAACGGTTGTTTAGACTGTAACAAAAAGTTGTAGATCGGAGGGGACCGGATGAACCTTGATCAGCTTCCCTATATCCTGGCCATTGCCGCGGAGGGCAGCCTGTCCGCCGCTTCCCGGCAGCTGGGCGTCACCCAGCAGGCCCTGAGCAAATACCTGAACGAGCTGGAGGCGGAAACGGGCATGGAGCTGTTTTTCCGCAGCCGCAGGCGCTATCTTCCCACCCCCGCCGGGCGGCTGTACCTGCAGACCGCACAGCAGATCCTGGACCTGAAGCGCCACACGGTCGAGGCCCTGGCCTCCCTGGACCAGGCCACCCCCGCCGCCCTGCGGCTGGGCGTTTCCCCCAACCGCGGCATTGAAACCATTGCCCAGATCTACCCGTTTTTTGACCGGCGGTACCCGTATGTCCGCCTGGACCTGTCCGAGGGCTACGCCAACCAGCTGACGGAGCATCTGCAGCAGGGGCAGCTGGATGCCGTGATGTCCACCTACACGGGCACTGCCCCCGCCGGCTGCCAGGCCCTGCCCATCCACACCGAAGAGCTGGTGCTGGCCGTGCCTTCCTTCCATCCCCTGGTAAAGCACACCGCCGCCCGGCTGGAGGAGCTGCCCTATGCGGAGCTGCGGGATTTCCGGGATATCGTCTTCATCCTGCCGCGGCCTTCCTCCAACCTCCACGGCATGGTGCAGGCGCTCTTTGACCGGGAGGACTTCCATCCGCAGGTGGCCTCTTCCCTGCCCAACATGCGGGTGCAGCTGGCCATGGTCCGCGCCGGCACCCGGGCGGCCATCCTGTCCTCCCATTACGTGGTCCCGGACCCGGAGATCGCCTTTTTCCGGCTGCAGCATTCCCCGCTGCATATCCTGGTCTACCTGACCCGGACCGGGCATTCCTTCTCCGAGGCGGAGCGCTACCTGATCTGGCTGCTGCTGCGCCTGAAATGCGAAGAAGCCCCGACGGGCATCAAGTGGAGCGAGCCCCTGCGGGACCTGGAACGGGAATTCGGCCCGGCGGCGGGAGGGCTCATTTCATGAATACGAAAATCCTGGAATACATCGCGGCCATTGCGGAGGAGCAGTCCGTTACCCGGGCGGCAGAGCGCTTCTACCTGTCCCACGCCGCCCTGTCCCGGCACCTCCGCAACCTCGAGACCGAGCTGGGAAGGCCGCTGTTTGAGCGCACCCCCTCCGGGATGCAGCTGACCCCTGCCGGGCGGATCTTCCTGAGCGATGCCCGCGCCATCCTGCACCTGGAGCAGAAGCTCACACAGGCGCTGACAGACATGCGGAAGCAGCGGCAGCGCACCCTTCCCCTTCTCGTGGACATCCCCTTCTACAACCGTTTTGTGGCAGCGGTGCTGCCGCAGTTTGCCGCGCTGCATCCCGACTACACCCTGGACCTGCGGAAGTGCAATGCCGCGGAGGCCTGCGACGCCCTGCGCCGGGGCACGGGCCTGCTGGGCACCTTCCTGGCCCCCGATACGGGCGTCCCCGGGCTTGTGTGCCTTCCCTTCTACCATTCCCGCCTGCGGCTGGTTTTCCCCGGTGGGCATTCCGGCCGGACGGACCTGCAGGGGCTGCGGGATGCCCTTGACAGCGGCGTCCTGCTGAGCGGCTATCCCGCCGGCCACACGGTGCGCATGCTGACCGACCAGGAGCTCTCTGCCCGGCAGATCTATCCTTCCCGGGTCATTGAGGGGGACAGCCGGACCATCATCAGCCACGCCGTCTCCCTCCGGGCCTGCTGCATCCTGCCGGAGTACTTCTGCCCGCTGGCCGAACAGTCCGGGCTCATCGTGGGCGAGGAATTCTGCAGCATCCACCACGTGCTGGCCTACGCTTCCCGGACCGTCCTTTCCCCTGCCGCCCAGGACCTGATGCAGATCGTCATCCGGGCTTTCTCCGACTCCTGACCGCGCCGCCGCTGCAGCGGGAAAAAACTTACGAAAAGGATCCGGAAGAAGTTTCACTGACAAAGAGGAAGAATGAATATACTTCCCCCGGACGAATTCCGTTCCCGGTACACCGGCGTCCGGGCGCCATCCCAAGGGCATTGGTTCGGACCTGATTTTTCCTGCAGGGGGAAAAGCATACCGGTTTCATACCGGATTCCTGTATCCGCCGGAAGACAGGCTTCTGCCCGACGGGCGGACAGCCGTATTCGGGCGGTATCAGAAAAAGCTGTAATGCAGAAGCAGCTCAGGAGTATAACCTTCCTGCGAATATGGCCCTTTGGAAGATGTACTCGCAAACACCTGTATTGGCGGCCGCCCTTTCGCCGAAGTGAACATGGACGACGATACGGAACTGCCCGGACAGGACCAGGCCGAAAAATCTGTATCAGAACATCCCGGCAGGAACAGCGTCAGCGCATCCTGCTGGACATAACCTTTTTGTGTGTCAGGATGCCCCGCCTTTCCCCTGCCCCCTGACAGCACCGCCGCTCCATACCACGGCCTCCTTTTTCCGATACGCTGCCGCAGGCCGGCAGGATACGGGAAAAGGAGGCTTTTTTCCTCCCTGTCCCCTGCGTATTTCCGTCCCCCGGCAGCGCCCGGGGGATGAATTTTTTCCAGTCAGTTTCAAATTTCATGTTGACATTTCAGATACATGATGTTAATATCACAACCAAGAAAGTGAATCATAATCAAGTAAAGTGATTTCACTTTGAATAATTTGAAAGGGGACCACAATCATGAAAAAGATCCTTGCAGTCATTCTGGTACTCGTAACGGCGATGTCTCTGATGCTGGCGACCGCCCTGGCCGCTGACACCTACACCATCAAGCTGGGACATACGATGAGCACCTCCCATCCCAGGCATATTGCCCTCGAAGAGTTCAAGAAGTATGTGGAAGAGAAAACCGAAGGCAAAGTTACCATCGAGCTGTATCCCGCAGCCGTTCTCGGTTCCGAGCCCGACATGCAGGAATCCATGAGAATGGGTACCCTGGAAGCATTCGTCGGCGGCCCCTTCGATACGATTTCCAAGAAGCTCAACCTGTTCCTGATGCCTTTCTTCTTCGATAATCAGGAAGCCCTGATGCGGGTGGCAAAGAATGAGGAAGTCTTCAACATCATCGCAACAGACGCGGAAGCCAACGGCCTGAAGGTGCTGGCCATCGGTGACGGCGGCGCCCGCCAGATCACCAACTCCAAGCGCAGGATCGTATCCCCTGCCGACATGAAGGGCCTCAAGCTCCGGACGCCTTCCATCGAAGCGATTACATACTGCATGGAAACCCTGGGCGCTTCCTATGTGTCCATGCCGCTGGCAGATGTCTACATGTCCCTCAAGACGGGCGTTGTGGACGGACAGGAGAACCCCATTGCCACGATCTATGACCAGAAGCTCCATGAGGTTCAGCCCTACATCCTGTATGTGAACTATCAGTATCATCCGGAAGTCATGACCATGAATGCCGCTTATTTCAACGCTCTGCCCGAGAACTACCAGCAGATCCTGCGGGACGGCGCCTGGCTGTTCGTCGAGACCGAGAACAAGCTGACGCTCGAAAACACCGAAGCACGGGTCAAGGAAATGATCGACGCCGGCTGCGACGTGTACACGCCCACTGCGGAAGAGCGTCAGGCCTTCATCGATGCCTGCGCGCCGGTCTATGACCACTTTGTCAACGACCTGAAGTACTTCTCTCAGGAAGAGCTTGACCTGGTCAAGAAGCTGGCGGACGGGGAGTAATTTCATCGGTTCATCGTCCAAAAAGCCTGGCGGAAGTCAGGCTTTTTTTAAACAGGAAAGGTGAAAAAACAATGAACAAAGCCATCAAAGTGATGGATCGGGTGATTTCGACGATCCTGATTATCCTGGTCGCTTTTCTGGCGGTTGGCGTTGCGGTGACGATCGTCCTCCGCTATTTCTTCGGCATTTCCTTCGCGGCGCTGGAGGAATTTCTGACCATGTCCTTCATCTTCATTACCCTCTTCGGATCGGCACTGTCCATTCGTGAGCACCAGCACATCGCCATCGGTTTCCTGGCGGAAAAAATTGCCGGAGAGAATCCGGTCCGGAAAAAGATTTCAAACATTCTGATCGACGCGTCCATTCTGTTTGTCTGTGCTTTCATGGTCTTCTATTCCATCCGCTGGATCAGCCAGGTGGGACATCTGCTTTCCCAGAATTCCCACCTGCCCATGGGCGTGTACTACATCTTTGTCCCCGTTACCTTTATTCTGACGGCGGTCTATACGCTGATCGATATTCTCGGTCTGTTTGTAAAGATCGATCCGTCGGAGGGCGGGTACACCACTGACGACAAATTACCGGAGGAGCAGGCATGATTATTCTTTTCGTATCGCTGATCCTGTTTATCCTGCTGGGCGTGCCGATCGGTTATGCACTGGGCGGTGCAGGAATCTGCTATTTTCTTTCCTCCAATGCATCTTTTCTGATGTCCATGCCGCAACGGGTATTTTCAGGCCTCAATTCCTATATCCTGATTGCCATGCCGCTGTTCATGCTCTCCGGAGAGCTGATGAACCACGGCGGTCTCACCAAAAGACTGATCAACTTCGCCCTGCTGATCTGCAAGCCCTTCCGCGGCGGACTGGGCGAGGTGAATGTTGTGGCTTCCATGATCTTCGGCGGAATTACCGGATCTTCCGTCGCCGACACCTCTGCCCTGGGTTCCATCCTGATTCCGGATATGGTCAGGCAGGGCTACTCCCGGGAGTTTTCCACCGGCGTTACCGTCGCATCCTCTACCGTGGGAATGATCATTCCCCCTTCGATTCCGATGCTGATGTTTGCCATGGTTTCCGGTGTCTCCGTGGGTAAGCTCTTCATGGGCGGCGTGATTCCGGGCATTCTGATCGGTCTGTTCCAGCTCGTGGTGGTCTGGGTGGTATCGGAAAAAAGAGGATACCATAAGATCGCCGCAAAGGTGGACGGAGGCGTGGGAATCGTGGTCCGGGACGGCCTGATCTCCATGCTGATGCCCGTCATGATCCTGGTTTTTACCACCTTCGGCATTACGACCGCCAGTGAAAGTGCGGCCGTGGCAGTGGTCTATGCACTGGTCGTCGGAACGCTGGTCTACCGGGAACTGAAATGGGAGCATATCGTGGCAGCCCTGAAGAAAACTGCGATCATGACGGCAACGATCATGATTATCGGCGGCTTCACCAATGTATTTACCTACATTCTGGCCATCAAGCAGGTCCCCCAGGCGATCGCAACGATGATCCTGTCCTCCAATATTCCCCCGTGGGTGATCTTCCTTCTCTTTGATATCCTCGTCTTGATCCTGGGAACCTTCCTGGATGTGGTTCCGTGCATTCTGCTGATTGCACCGATCCTGATGCCCGTGATGTCCCAGCTGGGCATGAATGAGATTACCTTTGGTATGATTCTGGTGGTAGGCCTGGCCATCGGCCTGGTAACGCCGCCTGTCGGAATGTGTCTGAACGTTGGAAGCAAGATCAGCGGGATGTCCATCATCGACGTATTCAAAGCCTCTGCTCCCTTCCTGATCTGCAACCTTTGCGTACTGCTGCTGGTCACCTTCGTGCCGTTTGTATCCCTGTGGATTCCATCCTTCATTTAGGCTGCCGCTGACCGACAGACGGCATCTGCATAAAAATAGGAAAAAAGCTATCACTTTCGGCTGTTTTCTGGTAAAATATCCAAAATAACGGAGAGGGGGAATGTGATGGCTGAGATCAGTACAGTCATTTTTGAGGATCTTAGAAATGAACTGATTTCTTTGAAAATAAAGCCTGGCGAAAAGATTCAGGAGGCAGAGATCTGCGAGCGGTATTCCGTCACCCGGCCTTCCGTGCGGGCCGCCTTCCTGCGGCTCCAGGATATCGGGCTGCTGGAAGTGATTCCCTACAAGGGAACCACGGCCACCCTGATCAGCCTTTCCTCCGTTCATCAGATGATTCATCTGCGGACCGCTGTGGAGTCCTGGATTCTGCGGGATTTTATCGCAATGGATTCTTCGCCGTTTGTTCTCGAGGAACTGGAGCATAATCTGCGGATTCAGAAGCTTCATATTCAGACGGAACAGGTGGACGAGAAGGAATTCTTCCGTCTCGACAGCTCGATGCACCAGTTCTGGTTTGACAGAACCCGCTGCGGAGAGATCTGGAACATGGTGCAGAAGGATATCAATTATGAACGCTTCCGCATGCTGGATTTTGTCGGAACGCAGGGCTATCAGGACATTGTCAGCGACCATGAAAAGCTGCTTGAAGCGATCCGGGAAAAAAGAACAGAGCGGATCGTTCCCATTCTTTCCACCCATCTGAACGCCGGTCTTGCCAGAATGGGCAACCTGATCCGGGAGGATTACCGGAGCTATTTCAAACTGGACGAAGCGGATAATAATTACTGGATCAACTATATTAAAAAGCTCAGTGAGGGCTGAATACAGGAGACAGGGGGTTCATTCCCCTGTCTCCTTTGTTTTTTTGTTCTTTATTCTGCATAACCCCTTTGTATACTCTTTAGAGTATGTTGTAATTATCATGTTGAAAGATAACTCGTGTACCTGAAATATAGTACTTGAAGTACTCGAACTGGATTCATTTTCAGTTGGAGTACGATCATAACTCGTGTTGTGTACTCATAGTCCTCAAAGTACTCGAACTGGAAGGGCAGAGAGAAAGATTTTGAGGTAGTATTGCTCATGACTACTAAGAAAGGAGCATGAGCAAAGCAAGTAGTAACAGTAGAGAACAGTGCCGGACAGACCCGGTACTATTCTCGCGAATGATGATGGGACACCCGTAGAGCCGGTACTTCAATACCTGAAGTTCCGAGACAATGGAGGTGCTGCGCGGAATACGCTCCGCCTTGCATGTATCTTCCTGAAGCATTATTTCACGTATCCAAATGAGAAGATCGCCGTGGGTTCTCTTATCCCCCGCTTTTCGTTTCTCCACGGTAGGTATTAAATCGACTGTCACTTCCTGGCGCACGATAACGGAGATGAAGCGGAAGAGACAGGGGCATTCAGGTAAAGAGTATTAACTGAAATCCTGTCTATAGGCTATAGGCGTCTTAGGCACAAGAAGCAGCACCTGCAGCCTGGCAGATGCTGTATGTCTAAGATTTTATGTTACTTTTCGAGTAAATCCTCAATGGTACAGCCGAGTACTTTGGCGATGCGATAAAGCGACTCGGCGCTGGCTTTGTTGATGTCCTTGTTCCTTTGCTCATACATCTGAATGGAACGAAGGGAAACCCCCGAGCGTTTTGCAAGCTCGGCCTGTGTACAGCCGTACAAGGTGCGAATGCGCTTCAGGCCGGTCTCTTTGAAGTGATCACGGATCCGTTCGTCTGCAATATCGGCAAATTTGGTGATATCGGCTTCATGGAGCGTGTAATACATCTTCTGCAGATCATCCAAAGAGAATACTTCGAATATTTCGCGGAAGCTTCTTGCGAAATACCACTGATAATAGCAGACGGCCCAGCCGATCCAATATTCTACAGATCGTCCGAAATGCTCCTGTGGCTCAGTTTCAAGATGCCTGCCGGTAGCCTCGAACACAACATCCGAAGCAATGTCCATCCCGCTTTTTCCCGCAAGATAAGCGGGTTCCCCATTCTCCATCCGTTTGCTGATGGAGCTGGCGGTGAAAAGCTTTATGAAATCATCTCCAGGAATGCTGCAGATATTGATGGCATAATCGAATGCATCCCCGAGTGCGGCCTGCGCTTTACTTAGATACATTTCCTGGTATGCGCGGATCACCATTCGCAATACCTCCCCTCAGAATATCCTGCATATACAATTCGTCGCCTTCTTCCTCCTGAATATCCAGGTATGTCTGATTTGCCTCATCGTTTCTGGATTTGCGAAGAACGTAGTATCGGTCTTTCTCAGCTACTTCAAACCCCTCGTACCTGATCTTTGAGAAGGCAAATCGGGACTTCAGGACGATCTGTTCTCCCAGCTTTCCCAGACGCATGGCACGGGATAACTGCTCTACCGTGATGGCGTTATTCAGAAAAGCCTCCGCGAAGTCGAAATAGGAATCATCCGCTCTGTAACCAGTAATCAGGTCGTAGGCATTTACGTTGACCCCAAAGTGCTCGATGAGGTATTGTTTTGCTCTTCTGGCAATCGGCGTCCTGATGCTGAAAAGGCGATGCTCTACCAGGACAGCGATCCAATTGAGAATCGTATAATCCGGAGAGTTCAGATTCAGGATTCTCAGATACTCCGTGTCCAAAGTGTAACGGTTCGAAAAGCCATCTCGAAGGGAAGAAACGGCCCATTCCTTTGCAAGGTCATTACTCTCGGTACAGTAGAAGCCCAGACCAAAGTCATTATTGTTCCGGCCTAATCCAAAGGTCGGAGAGTCAACAACTTGCGCCGAGCCGTGATATATAGTGAGCAGTTTTTCCATCATGCTTCCTCCAGTCAGTCAATCACCTGGCAGTATTATATCACTGTGGTGATATGATGCTCAAGTGGGAAGCCAAAACAATTATCACCAAAGTAATACTTTCGAAAGGAACGAGCGCAGCAAAACTACAACGCATGAATAGAGTCTGAACCCCTGAGGAAGATGCTGAATTTGTTGTAACCATGGAAGACATACTGGATATCTACCTCCGGGCTGTCATACACACCAGGAGCAGAAAGATATAAGAGAAAGTCCTTGCTGTTCTTCCCGGCGAAGGTCAGATAGTTTCGGACGTATCGTGTTTTCAGTTCAAAGAGCGACATATCTGAATCGCTCAGAATCGGCATCTTCTGCATCGGATTCTCCTTCCTTGTCATAGCCTGCTCGGAAAATTTTTGCGTATTTACGCATTTATTTTTCAAGACAAGTGCCCAGCAAGGGCATGAAAAAAATCGGAAGGTTCCGATTTTTTTGGTTATCCGAACCTTTGAAAAATCCGAACCTTTTCATTTGGAGTACAGTAGTACTAT
>CAMVHE010000130.1 GCA_947167215.1 uncultured Clostridia bacterium | reverse complement strand
ACTGGAATGAAGTCGTGGAACTCTGTCGATTGGATTATGTGGGATTACACAGCAGGCAGAACGATTAAAGCCCTACCCTAAAAAATTATGTGCGCCCCTGTCTAAAATTTCTCCTTTACAAACGGACCACTTTAATGAATCCTGTTTTACGGTCCTTCTGTTTTAATTCTGGGCGAGATAACGGCACGCAGCCAATGCTGCGGTGGCGCCGTCTGCTGCTGCGGTCACAATCTGCCGTATGCTCTTGCGTCGGCAATCCCCTGCAACAAAGATGCCGGGGGTTCTTGTGAGGCAAGTTTCATCCGAAGCAAAATAGCCAAACTCATCCAGATCAGCGAGGGACGCAAACGCATCATTTTCGGGGATCAGTCCAATGGCTACAAAGAGGCCTTTGCAGGGGATGATATCGGTTTCGCCGTTCTGGCTGATTTCCAGGCCTGCAAATGCATTGTCGGCAGTTACATACTGGAGAATCTTTACACCGGTAAGCATGCGCACATTGGGCCGGTTCTTCAGAATTTCCTGAAGCTTTTCCTCTCCGGTAAATATCGGAAGATCCTGAAGGAGGATCACCTCTTTGCATTTTTCGGACAGCAGCACGGCTTCCTGCAGAGCGGAATTGCCTCCGCCGGCAACACACACCACCTGGTCGCTGTAAAAGTCTCCGTCACAGACAGCACAGAAAGAGATGCCGTCACCGATCAGCGCGTCTTCGCCGTCAAGGCCCAGCGTACGATGCTTCACACCGCATGCCAGGATCACGGCACGTGCCTCGAAGTGAGAACCTTCTTCCGTGCTTACCACCTTGTAACCGTCACAGACGCGGATGTCGGTCACGGTTTCCAGTTCGATTTCAGCACCCTGCTCGAGGATCTGGGTCAGCATCTGATCTGCCAGCGTATTGCCGTCAATCTGCTGTGTACCGGGATAGTTCTCGATTTTGGGAGAGTGGGTAATCTGCCCTCCGAAACCGTTGCGCTCAATGACCAGAACGGTTTTGCCGTTTCTGCGTGCATAAAGCGCAGCGGTCATGCCGGCAGGTCCGCCGCCTACCACGATAATATCAAACATGTATCCTCCGATTAAGAAGCGCGGTGCATGAGGAAGCCCTTGATATCGGAAACACCACGGTACTTTTCTACGGTTTTTCCATCATCCAGAACAAGGGTTGGCGCATTCTTGATGCCATAACGGGCAACGAGGTTCTTTTCGTCGTTGGCATTAACGGCAGTGTAGGGGATGCCGGCTTTGTCGAGCAGCGCCATGGCAGCCTTGCAGTTTGGACAGGTTGGCGTCTTGAACAGAAGAATGCTCTGCGTTCCCTGAGGCACGGAAGCGTTTTCTGCTGCAGCCTTTTCCTGCACCGGAGCGGTTTCCTGCAGAGGAGCTTCCACTTTTTCAGGTGCAATCCGGGGCTCCATCGGAGCACAGCAGGATTCTTCAAAAGCAGCCTCAATGGCTGCATCCACCGGAGCAGGATTCGGACCCTTATGGGTCAGATGGGAGCGGCCGATGTTATAAACCTTGCGGTCCCGGAATTCCTGAGCCTTTCCGTCGTTCCAGTTCTGTACCGGACGATAGTAACCGGTAATACGGCTGTATACCTCCGTATTGCGGCCGCAGATGGGGCAGGTGAACTGCTCACCGGTCAGATAGCCGTGGTCCTTGCAGACCGAGTAGGTGGGGCTGAGGGTGTAATAAGGGAGCTTGTAGTTTTCCGCGATCTTCCGAACCAGGTTGGCCGCAGCTTTCCAGTCGGGAAGCTTTTCGCCCAGGAAGGCGTGGAAGACCGTGCCGGAAGTGTAGAGGGTCTGCAGATCGTCCTGGATATCCAGTGCGGAGAAGACGTCCTCGGTATAGCCTACGGGCAGGTGGGAAGAGTTGGTGTAATAGGGAGTTCCGTTCATATTTGCCGTGATGATGTCCGGGAATTCCGCCTTGTCGTGCTTTGCAAAACGATAGGTGGTGGACTCGGCAGGCGTAGCCTCCAGGTTGTACAGATCACCGTATTTCTCCTGGTAATCCGACAGGCGGTTGCGCATATGATTGAGCACATCCCTGGTAAAGCGCTGGACACGGGGATCGGTAAGATCCGCACGGAGCCACTTGGCATTCAGGCCGGCTTCGTTCATGCCGATCATGCCGATGGTGGAGAAGTGGTTGTCGAACGTTCCCAGATAACGCTTCGTATAGGGATAGAGGCCCATATCCAGCAGCTTGGTGATGACCGTGCGTTTGGTCTTCAGGCTGCGGGCTGCGATATCCATGAGTGCATCCAGGCGTGCATAGAAATCCTTTTCATCCCGTGCCAGATAGGCAATACGCGGCATGTTGATGGTTACGACGCCGATGGAACCGGTGGATTCGCCGGAACCGAAGAAACCGCCGGATTTTTTCCGCAGCTCACGGAGATCGAGACGCAGACGGCAGCACATGGACCGGACATCGCTGGGCTCCATGTCGGAGTTGATGTAGTTGGAGAAATACGGGGTGCCGTACTTTGCGGTCATCTCGAAGAGCAGGCGGTTGTTTTCTGTATCATCCCAGTTGAAGTCCTTGGTAATGGAGTAGGTGGGAATCGGATACTGGAATCCGCGGCCGTTGGCATCGCCTTCGATCATGGTCTCGATGAAGGCCTTGTTGACCATGTCCATTTCCTTCTGGCAGTCGCCATAGGTGAAATCCATTTCCTCGCCGCCGACGATGGCCGGGATGTTCTTCAGATCGTTCGGAACGACCCAGTCCAGGGTAATGTTGCTGAAGGGCGCCTGGGTGCCCCAGCGGCTGGGCGTGTTCACGCCGTAGATGAAGGACTGGACACACTGCTTTACTTCTTTCTGGGAAAGGTTGTCCACCTTTACGAACGGTGCAAGATAGGTATCAAAGGAGGAGAAAGCCTGGGCACCGGCCCACTCGTTCTGCATGATGCCGAGGAAGTTGACCATCTGGTTGCAGAGGGTGGACAGATGATTGGCGGGAGAGGAGGTGATCTTTCCGGGCACGCCGCCGAGACCTTCCTGAATCAGCTGCTTCAGGCTCCAGCCGGCACAGTAGCCGGTCAGCATGGAAAGGTCATGAAGGTGGATTGCTGCGCTGCGGTGTGCTTCGGACACCTCTTCATCATAAACTTCGCTGAGCCAGTAATTGGCCGTAATGGCACCGGAGTTGGAGAGGATAAGACCGCCGACGGAATAGGTGACGGTGGAGTTCTCCTTGACGCGCCAGTTGTTGATCTGCAGGTAGTTGTCGACCAGATCCTTGTAGTTGAGCAGGGCGGAATGGATATTGCGGACCTTTTCCCGCTGCTTGCGATACAGAATATATGCCTTGGCAACATCGCCATAGCCGGATTCCGAGAGCACTTTCTCGACAGAGTCCTGAATCTCTTCGACAGAGATCATGTTGTCGTGAATCTTTTCGGCAAAGTCAGAGGTCACATGAAGCGAAATGAGCTCAATGACACTGGGATGATAAGGTTTATTGAGGGCATCAAAGGCCTTTGTAATGGCAGTATTGATTTTTGCAATCGAGAAATCTACGATGGTTCCATCGCGTTTATAAACCTGGTACAAGGTGAAACGTGCCTCCTTTGAAACATGAAAACAGGATAAACCTAAACGCTTATACATTACCACGCATTCAGTTCTATGTCAATATGTTGTGGTCAAATTGTTTGATAAAGACAAAACGATCAATATATGGTATTAGAATATAATAGAGATTATCTGAAAAAGGGAAACCTACAGGTCAATTCCACGGATTACCACCTCATCGGCAGAGGGGCGGAGGATTTCCGCATAGGAGAGGAGGTCCTCCTTGGCGGGGGCACTGAGCCCCGCATAGGGAACGCTGTCCCGGTCGGTAAAGCACTGCAGTGCATAGCGCCGGGCCCCGTGAATCCATTGTGCAATGGCAGAAAAATCTTCCGCGGTATGGAATTCAGCGATGACCGTGGTCCGGAATTCCACAAAGGCGGAAGAAGAAAGAAGAAGATCCACACTTTCCCGGATGCGGGAAAGATCGAGGGCAGGAAGTCCGGCGGTCATGGCATATTTCTCCGGGCTGTTTTTGATGTCCATGGCGACATAGTCCACCAGCTGCTCCCTGAGCAGCTTTTCAAGCAGGTCCGGATGCATGCCGTTGGTATCGAGCTTCACGGGATAACCGAGATCCTTCACCGAACGGAGCAGTTCCGGGAGATCCGGATGCATGCAGGGTTCGCCGCCGGTGAATGCCACACCGTCCAGGAGTCCCTTGCGCTTTGCAAGGAACCGGAGCAGTTCCTCGGAATCCATTACCGGGGCGGGAATGCTTTCTACCAGTTCGAAATTATGACAGAAGGGACAGCGCAGGTCGCAGCCTGCCAGAAAGACCGTACAGGCGACATGCTCCGGATAGTCCAGCAGGGTCATCTTCTGAAGTCCATGTATTTGCATAGCGGTACCTCTCATAGGGCGGCAAGGATGTGCATATTCCGAAGAGCGGAATCCTGTATCCGGTCATGCACGGAATAGGCATGTTTTTCCAGGTCATCACAGATTGCAGCGGTCAAATGCTGATGCTGCAGCTCGGCGATGACATCAGCACAGATGCCTTCCATGCCCTTCTGTTTTTCTTCTGCCATTTCCGGTTCATTGTCGGTGGTCAGAAGGTATTCCAGCAGCTCGGCCAGCAAGGACAGAAGGGGCAGTGCCCGCAGGGCACGGAAGGACCATTTATAGTAGGGCATATAGCTGCGGTTGAGCAGGAAAATCGTATGCATGGCATGCTGCACGAACTCCGTGACAGCAAGCTGGGCAGCACCCGTTTCCCCGTGAGCAAGGCACCGGGAATAGTTGTACTGGCCGGACTGGTTCATGAGCAGCAGATGTCCGGAAAGCTTTTTGAGGCGGACATCCTCCGGATAGGAGGAGAGCCTGCTGCGGATGGCAGTGACTTCCCCGGAACCGTCATGGAAAAGCTGTCCGTTTGTCATTTCCGAAAGCGCATATTCCGGAATGGTCAGCCATTGCGTCAGCGAAAGGTCCCCATCCCTGCTCCCGATCTGATGCTGAAAGAAGTCACCGGTCCGGAAGATGCCGTGCCTTGCCCCTCCGACGGGAGACTGGAGGCTGCGGCGGAGGCCCATGAAATCCCGTGGAAGCTTTCCGTACCACCGTTCCAGCAGGAAGGCCGTCCGGCGGTCAATGACGCTTTCGTCGGGAAGGAAAAGACAGAAGCCGGGTTCGAAATCATGGTCGGTGGAGATGTCATCGTCATAGCCGTAGCATTCGGATCCGCTTCCGAAAAGGCCAGCGGCAAGAAGGGGATATACTTCGGGAAACTGTTCTTTCAGGGACGGTTCCGCCTGGTTGTAGTAGAGGCGGGCGATTTCAAGCCCTTGCATGAATATCCTCCAGAATCCGTCGATAGTTTTCTGCAGCAAGACAGCCGTAATATTCGAGCGTTGGGATGCACTTTTCGAGGACGAAGCCGTAATACCCGTCCCGCGGGAGGGTCGGTGTGTCCAGAAGAGTGCAGGCCTGGTCGACCAGCTGGTAAATCCGGGATTCTCCGGCCTCCAGCCCCATTTCTTCCTCTACCGTATTGGCCATGTTCAGGCAGGTAATCGCCTGTTCCAGCTCGCCGTTTCGGACTTCCTTCATTTTCTTCAGGGCAATTCCGTAGCACTCCAGTGCGCGGCGGTACTGGCCCAGGGAAGAAAGGGTGAGCCCCATATTGTTGTAGAGCCCGCCAAGGAGGGAAGCATCTGCGTGATGGGCAGCATATAAGCCGGATGCTTTCTCAAAATACTGCATGGCTTCCGCGTGCCTGCCTGCCGCCTGGAAGGCAGTGGCAATATTCACGTAGGTGGTGCCGGCAGTGATGGTATCCTCAAAGGACAATGTCTGAAGAAGATGCAGCACAGGGGAAACACAGCTTTCCGCTTTTTCGAAAAGCCCTGCCTTGCGGTACAGACCGATCATTTCGTTATACACAAAAAGAGCGCCGCGCAGGTCCTGAATGCTTCTGGCTTCTTCCAGCCAGTAAAGCAAATGACGTTCGGCGGCAGCATAGTCATGTTCATCCACGTACTGATCCAGTTTTTCGGTGATGCGCGTTCTGGGAATGGAAGACATTCTGCCAGCCTGCGCGAACTGCTCGAAAGAGAGAAAGTCCATATGACACCTCATTAAAAACAAAAAAACTGAAAACAATGGAACATTGCTTTCAGTTTTTTGGTCGGAGTGGTGAGATTCGAACTCACGGCCTCTTGAACCCCATTCAAGCACGCTACCAAACTGCGCTACACCCCGGTTGCTCATTCACAACAGAGCGTATTATAAGCCTGGAGGAGGTGCTTGTCAACACCTTTTTTCATTTTTTTTAATTTCCGGGGGAAGTGTGAAGGCGGATTTCGGACCGGATAGCTTAAAAAAGCTTTTTCTGGAAAAGAAAATTCCTATATCAGGAGGAAGGTTTTTGATCCATGGGAAAAGGATTTCCGGGGGGATTTCGCCCCGGGTGCAGAGAATCATTCATGCATTCGTCAGGAATCGCCTTCAGGGATATCCCGCCTGGTTGTCAAATCATTTCTTGACGAGAACAGGGCCAGTGGTATAATGCGGACGGAAAGCAGATGGTTCTGTCGCAAGCATTGTAAATCATCTTATCCTCCGTATCCTCGGATTCGTGAAGAACGGAGAGAAGCGGAAGCGCATCTGCAGATTTCGCGGATACACGCAGACGGAGCAGCGGTTTCCGGCAGATCTTTTTTGCTTTACGCCGCATTCTGAGCAGATGATCTGCTTCAGACGGCAGACAAAACGAAAAGACCGACAGGCAGCGGAGGAACGGGATAGGTAGATATCCCGCAAAAAGACAGTGCAGTGTGGTTCCGGCAAGGGGGGAAGAATATGAACATTTTACATCTGAAATATGTGATCAGCATCTCAGAGAATGGGTCTATCAATAAAGCAGCGGAAGAACTGCACGTGGCACAGCCCAATCTGAGCCGGGTGGTGAAGGAGATGGAGGCTGACCTTGGCATTCAGTTCTTCCGACGCTCCTCCAAGGGCATGCTGCTGACACCCGACGGCGAGCTGTTTGTCAGCCAGGCGCGAAAAATTCTGGAACAGATCGACGAAATGGAAAGCCTGTATAAAGAAAAAAAGACCGGAAAACTGCGCTTTTCCATTTCCGTGCCCCGGGCGAGCTATATTTCGGATGCTTTCGCCACATTCTCCAGAACCCTGGGAAAGGAAAATGTGGAAATCTTCTATCAGGAAACCAATGCACTGCAGGCGGTAAAAAACATCCTGGAGGTTGGATACAACCTGGGCATCATCCGGTATGCGGCGGGCTACGACAAGTACTTCAAACAGATGATGCTGGAGAAGGGACTGAAGGGGGAGCTCGTCGTGGAATTCAAATATGTGCTGGTGATGCGGGAAGACAGCACTCTGGCAAAGATGGATACAATCCACTTTTCGGATCTGCAGCGATACATTCAGATTGCCCACGCGGATCCGTATGTACCCTCCCTGCCGCTCTCCGCCGTGAGAAGCGAGGAACTTCCGCAAACGCCGCGGCGCATCTTCGTCTTTGAACGGGGAAGTCAACTGGATCTGCTGTCTGAAAACCCGGAAACTTTCATGTGGGTGTCACCGCTGCCGGAGCGGCTTTTGCGGCAGCTGCACCTGGTACAGCGGGAATGTGCGGATAACCAGCGGGTGTACCGGGATGTGCTGATCCGCAGGCAGGATTACCGGCTGACCGAGCTGGATAAGCGCTTCATCACGGAGCTGACCCTATCCAAGCGCGCCTGCATTACAAGAAAACCATAAGAAGACATTTTCCGTTTGGACTTTGCTGCCTTATCTGGCGGCAAAGCCCTTTTTTATGCCCTGAATCGGGCGCGTATTATCGATTGTGATATATCGATTATACGGTTTTGGTAATTCGCAAAGGAGGGACAATTCGATATAATGCGCACCGAAAGGAGGATGATCCTTTGCAGAGTACGCTTTCGAAAGCGACACTGAGCAGATTGCCCATGTATCTGCAGTTTATCCGCAGGATGGACGCGGAGAAGGTTTCCGCCACGCAGATCGCCAAAGGCCTGGGACTGGGCGAAGTTCAGGTTCGCAAGGATCTGGCCAGCGTCTGCACGGCGGGGCTGCCAAAGGTGGGCTACCCGCTGACGACCCTTCGCCGGGATATGGAAAAGGCACTGGGGGTGGATGTACCCGTTTCCGCCGTGATTGTCGGCGCAGGCAAGCTGGGCTCCGCCTTGATGGAATATGACGGGTTTTCGGATTACGGCATGGAAATTGCCGCCGCCTTTGACCGCAGTGCATCCGCGCTTTTGCTCCATGGCCATGTGCCTGTATATCCCATGGAACAGCTTTCCGCATTTTGTGCATCACATCATATACAAACGGGCATCCTGACCGTTCCGGCGCCGGCGGCGCAGGCAGCAGCCGATGAAATGACGGCAGCAGGACTGACGGCGATCCTCAATTTTGCGCAATATCCCATCAAAGTGCCGTCCTTTGTGACAGTGCATCCGATCAATATCGCCTTATCGCTGGCTTATCTTCATCTGGCAGCCGGCGAGACGGGAAAACAGGAAGAGGAGGAACAATATGGAAAACAAAACATTTGACATAGTGGACAGCGTGGAAGCGCTGGAAGCGGCCATCGCGCGGGTGCGTGCCGCACAGCGGATCTATGCTTCCTATTCTCAGGAGCAGGTGGATAAAATCTTCCTGGCCGCTGCAACGGCAGCCAACCAGGCCCGCCTTCCCCTGGCAAAAATGGCCGTGGAGGAGACCGGCATGGGCGTGGTGGAGGACAAGGTGATCAAGAATCACTACGCCAGTGAATACATTTACAATGCCTACCGGAATACCAAAACCTGCGGCGTCATCGAAGAAGACAAGGCCTATGGCATGAAGAAAATCGCCGAACCCATCGGCGTGGTGGCAGCGGTGATTCCCACCACCAACCCTACTTCCACTGCCATCTTCAAGGCACTGATCTGCCTGAAGACCCGCAACGGCATTATTTTCAGCCCGCATCCCCGGGCCGGAAAATCCACCATTGCCGCGGCAAAGGTGGTACTGGATGCTGCCGTGAAGGCTGGTGCCCCGGAGGACATCATCGGCTGGATCGACGTGCCTTCCCTGGAGATGACCAATACACTGATGCGGGAAGCGGATATTATCCTGGCCACCGGCGGCCCCGGCATGGTGAAGG
>CAMVHE010000129.1 GCA_947167215.1 uncultured Clostridia bacterium | reverse complement strand
TATTGGTGATGGTTCTTGCTTTGTGTTCATTGGTTTTTGCAAGGGTATAGGACTGGGTTCCTACGATTTCTCGGAACTGTTCATGTGACATGGCCTCTTTTGCAATGGTGGCCAGATCCCTTGCCGTCGTATAATGATAAGGATCCGTGAATCCATGCGCATTGTTGAAATGCGTATTGGAACATCCCAGTTCAGCTGCTGTTCTGTTCATGAGTTCAACAAAAGCTTCAATGGACCCGGATACTGTCTCCGCAATCACATTTGCTCCATCGTTTCCGGAGAGAAGCATGGTTCCATAAAGGACATCGATAAAAGGAAGCTGTTCACCGGCGACCAGTTTCATGGTGGAAGACCCTTCAGGAATATCCACAGCGCGTTCGGAAACGGTTACGGTCTGGTACAGGTCCTCAACCTCCCGGAGAGCAAGATAGCAGGTCATGATTTTTGTGGTGGAGGCGGGATTGCGGATTTCGTCAGCACTTTTTTCAAATATGGGGTCATCTGCACCAGAATCAGAAGCTGCATCAATCAGAATAGCAGACCAGGCGTATAGATTGCTGGGGTCGAGTTCTTCGGGATGGGTTTCGTCATAATCATTGCCCCCCGGGGCCAGGGTAGCTTCGGGATACAATGGCGGGGTGGCAGTGGGCGTATTCTTTGCTGCGAAGGCATGTGAGACAAAGAGAAAGCAGCAGAGTAACACGGAGACAAAAGCTTTCGTTAGGGATCACCTCAATTCACAGAAGCAAATCAGTGTCCAAGACGGATCAGATGCATTCCTTCCGGGATCCGGAAAGCGGGAAACAGGGGGGAGGCGGTCAGCTGGACCACAAGAATGACGATGCCGAGAACGGCAAGATAAAGAGCAAACCATGAAAGCGGATAACGGGTAATAATCTTCAGCATGAACCGGATGGAAAGATAACCGACAACAGCCGCGATGATGATGCCGACCAGTGTAGGCGCCAGTTCAAGCTTGTCAAAAAGATGATCTTCCAAGGCATCTTTGCCTTCAACAAGCAGCGATGCCACGATGGCAACCGCGCTCATCATAAATGAAAATTTTGCGGCAGTATCCTTTCGGACATTTGAGGCCACGGCTCCAAAAATGGTGGCGCCGGAGCGGGAAACGCCGGGAAGCAGTGCAAATCCCTGCATGATGCCCATGGCCAGCGCGTTGGGAATACGCATGTTGCGTGCCGGATCTGCAGAGCGGCTGGCAAGAATATCAGTCAGCAGGAGCAGAAGGGCGGTGAACAGAAAGGAAGGTCCAAGGAACCAGCCGGTGTCAAACATGTCCAGATCAAAAACGACATAGAATGCCAGCGAGGGCAGCGAAGCCAGAAAAAGCAGAAGCAGGGTTTTGTTCCGGATGGGGTGGAGGATCATATCAATCCAGTCATTCCAGAACACAATCAGAGCCGGAATCAGCGTTCCAACATGCAGTAGGATTACAAGAATTTTATATGTATCATTGAATTCTACGCCCATGAGCATGCTTGCAAGAAGTACATGACCACTGGAAGAAATCGGCAGGAATTCTCCAAGTCCCTGAACGAGTCCGAGAATGGCACCTTGAATAATGGACATAACATACGCTCCTTTGCACATGTATCCAGAAAATTATAGCATACTGGATGCGTATTGTCATGATGGGCATGAATGCAGAAAGCGGCGGCAGAAAACAGGATGAGTGGTTGAAAACTTCTGTGGAGAAATTGATGGCGTTGTGATAGAATGCATATTGCGCCGTGATGGAATTGCGCTCTGCTTTGGCAGAACTTCCATGCACGGATGATGGAACAGTGATTTGTCGGAAAGGTTGGAAATCAATGAAACTGGGGATTGTCGGACTTCCAAACGTTGGGAAGAGCACTTTGTTCAATGCAATCACGCAGACCAGCAATGCACAGGCTGCGAATTTTCCGTTCTGCACAATCGAACCCAATACAGGTATGGTGATGGTGCCGGATGCAAGGCTGGATGTGCTTGCGGACATGTATCATCCGAAAAAAGTGACTCCAACGACGGTGGAATTTGTTGATATAGCAGGCCTTGTCAAAGGGGCAAGCCACGGCGAAGGACTGGGAAACAAATTTCTGTCCCATATCCGTGAAGTCGATGCAATTATCCATGTGGTCCGCTGCTTTGAGGATGATAACATCATCCGGGCGGACTGCTCCTCGGATCCTGCAAGCGATATAGAATGCGTGAACCTTGAGCTGATCTTTGCGGATCTGGAAACGGTACAGAAGCGTAAAGACAAGACGCTTCGCCTTGTGCATGGCGGTGACAAGAATGCCCAGGCAGAATGTGCGCTTTGCGACCGCATGATTGAACATCTTTCTTCGGGGAAACCGGCACGGATTCTGGAAATGACAGATGAAGAAAAGGCGATCGCGGACAGCTGGTTTCTTCTGACCACCAAACCGGTGATTTATGCTGCGAATATTGCGGAAGAGGACCTCGGGAAAGCACCGGAAGAAATTGATAACGTGAAAAAAGTTCAGGAGATCGCTGAGCAGGAACACTCAGAAGTGCTGACCATCTCCGCTGCAATCGAACAGGAAATCTCCCAGATGGAAGAGGAAGAGAAGAAGGAATTCCTGGAAGATCTGGGTATTGGACAAAGCGGGATGGAACGTATGATTACCGCCAGCTATCATCTCCTTGGTCTGATTTCCTTCCTTACGGCCGGTGAGGATGAGTGCAGAGCCTGGACGATCCGTAAAGGGACAAAAGCACCGCAGGCTGCGGGAAAGATTCATACGGATTTTGAGAAGGGCTTTATCCGGGCAGAAGTGGTTCCGTTTGAAACACTGAAGGAACTGGGTTCCATGGCAGCCTGCAAGGAAAAGGGACTGGTACGCTCCGAGGGCAAGGAGTATGTAATGAAGGACGGAGACATTGTATTGTTCCGGTTTAATGTCTGACGCGAAAGGAAGCAAGCATGGGCCGACTGTCTTATTTTGCAAAACGTCTTGTGCGTATCGATACAAAACGCATGCGGGAAACGGTGGCGGTGCTCCGGCAGCGCAGCGGGAAACCGACCCTGTTGCTGCTTGCGGATATGCTGATATGCGGTGTCAAATACAATGCCGGTTATATGGACTATAAAATTGCGGAGATGTACCGTCTGAACGGCGAACAGCGGAAAACGGTCATAACCAGGGGCATCTCAAATGATATTGTCCGAAGAATGAATGATAAGGCATTCTGGCATTATTTTGATGACAAGGCTCAGTTTAACGAGACATTCTCAAAATGGATTTATCGTGACTGGCTGAAAATTTCCCGGGAAACATCCGTGAAGGACCTTGAAAAGCTGTGCCTGGCACATGATGCTCTGATCGGAAAGCCGCTGGAGGGGTCAAGCGGACAGGGGATTATCAAGTACAGTTCCGCAGACTGGGCTGAAGGGGCAGATGCGTTTCTCAGGCGTCTGCTTAAGGAAGACATCGGCATTCTCGAAGAGGTTGTGGTTCAGCATCCTGATATGGCTTCTCTCTGCCCGACTTCGGTGAATACCTGCCGGATCGCGACGCTTCTGGGTGACAAGGCGCAGGGGATTGTCTATGCCTTTGTCCGGATCGGAAACGGAAAAGTAATGGATAACGTGGACTGTGGCGGCATGGCAGCAAGGATTGATCTTGACAGCGGCATGCTGCTGACTGTTGGCGCTGACAAGGCCGGAAACACGTATGAAAAGCATCCGATGACGGGAACGTCCATCATTGGTTTTCGGATTCCTTACTGGGAGGAAGCAAAGCAGATGTGCCTCGAAGCGGCCCAGAAGGTTCCGCAGCTTCGTTTTGTGGCGTGGGATGTGGCCATCACGGAAAATGGTCCCACATTTATCGAAGGGAATTCGTTCCCCAGCCACGCTGTGCCTCAGTTTGCAGCTCATTATCCGGATGGAATCGGGATTCTTCCCGAATTCAGGAAGTTTATTGAGGTATAAGCCATGCTGAAAAGAATCCTTGTGATGCTCATGCTGTGCTTTCTGTTTCCGGGGGCTGCACTCTGTGAAGAGGAACTGTATATCGAGGAATTTGTGATCCTTGATGACAGCGGTGAAGAACGGCCGGATGTCGAAGCGGAAATGCAGGCGAGAAGGGCGGAAAATCCGGCCAGGGAAGATTTTATCGACCGGATTATTCAGCTCGGGAAAGAACTCTATGAAAAATCCGGCGGAAAAGCTCAGCGTGCACATTACTCCGGAGACATCTATGTGTGCAAGAATTTCACAGTATATCTGTTCCGAAAATGCAGGGATGATTTCAGGATGGAAGCATATCCGGATACAACGCTTGTGATTCCGGATAATCTGCCCTCTGCGCAGTGCAGACCCTATTCCTATGGCATAGCATGGAAGAGTATTGAAGCTTCTGAGGGCAATCCATTCTACGAAGCAGCCAGTTTCAGGTATGACAAGTCCCTGAGCAAGGAAGAGAATATGGAACTGGCGATGAACTTTATGCGGCAGGTACAGCGGGGAGACTTTTTTCAGATGTCCGCTGACTATGACTATGGAGTCGGTGCGCATTCTGCTATCATGATTGCTGATTATGATGCGGAAATCGACAGTGTGCACTGGATGGATTCAAACATGCGCGGAAAAAAAGTGGACGGGATCCGGTACGGGATTGTCCAGTTTGATGAAGTCCGGAGCGTGGAATGGTGGGCTTCCTGTTTCTGTAAAAAAGGACGCGGAGCAACGCTTTATCGGCTGCGTGATGACATCATGTATGCAGGAACGCCTTGACGGCAGTGGGAGAAAAGGCTTGACAGTCCGCAATGGATCAGTATAATTCTGTTATGGATGCTTCTGGGGTGTACGGCAGCATTCCGGTTTTCCCCACACTTCACAAAATGGGAATCTTGTCCCAGCTGATGATGTCATGCCCCCGTCTTCGGACGCCAGGGGACGGCAGATAAGCAGCGGCGGATACCCAGCCCGTTTATCATAGCGGGTGAAAAAACGGGAGCACCGGCATTCTGGGGCATTCTTTCAGAAAGCGGGAATCGAAAGATTCTCCTTTTTTTGTAAGAACAGGGCTTTGTTCTTGACAAGAAAAACCGTACATCGATATAATCAAACTCGCGTTGATGGAGAGAGTACCATTTCCGAGCGCAAAGAGAACTGCGGTTGGTGAAATGCAGTCGTACAGGGAATGGGAACATGGCTTCGGAGCTCTGCAGGTGAAGCTTTTAGCCTGCGGCGGGTCGCACCGTTATCTGTAAGATGAGTTAGTTTAAGGGTGGCACCGCGGAGAATCCGCCCCTTTACAGGGGCGTTTTTCTTTTGGAAATGCAACACGGGAGGAATGAGAGGCAATGGGCAGCAAAGGAACATTTTATATTACTACACCGATTTATTATCCGAGCGATAACCTGCATATCGGGCACGCGTATTGTTCGACCGCTGCGGATTCCATGGCACGATTCAAGAAAATGACCGGCTATGATACGTACTTTCTGACGGGCACGGATGAACACGGTCAGAAGATTGAGCGGAAAGCCAAGGAAAAAGGCGTAACCCCTCAGGAATATGTTGATCATATTGTGGCCGGGATCAAGGATCTCTGGAAGCTCATGGATATTGACTATGACGATTTTATCCGTACCACGGATGAACGGCATGTGCAGACGGTTCAGAAAGTTTTCCGTCAGCTGTATGAACAGGGCGATATCTATAAGAGCGAATACGAGGGCTGGTATTGCACTCCCTGTGAGTCATTCTGGACAGAGCTGCAGCTGAAGGACGGCAAGTGTCCCGACTGCGGCAGACCCGTGGAAAAGGCTAAGGAAGAAAGCTACTTTTTCCGCATGAGCAAATATCAGGACTGGATGATTGATTATATCCGCGAGCATCCGGAGTTTATCCAGCCCCAGAGCCGGGCAAATGAAATGATCAAGAATTTCCTTGAGCCGGGACTTGAGGACCTGTGCGTGTCCAGAACGTCTATCCGCTGGGGAATTCCCGTGGATTTTGATCCCAAGCATACCGTGTATGTGTGGGTGGACGCCCTGACAAACTATATCTCTGCTCTGGGATATGGGACGGATCATGATGAACTGTACAAAAAGTACTGGCCTGCGAATGTTCATCTTGTTGGCAAGGAAATTGTGCGTTTTCACTCCATTATTTGGCCTATTATGCTCCATGCCATCGGTGCACCGCTGCCGAAGCAGATCTTTGGCCATGGATGGCTGGTGATTGACGGCAAGAAAATGGGGAAATCTGTGGGCAATGTGGTGGATCCGGTTATTCTGTGCAACCGGTATTCCTCTGATGCGGTCAGATATTTCCTCATGAGGGAAATGCCGTTCGGTTCTGACGGTGAATTCACGCTCAAGTCCATGCTGACCAGAATCAATGCGGATCTTGCAAACGATCTGGGGAATCTTGTGAGCCGGACCGTTGCCATGGTGGAAAAATACTTTGATGGCTGCATACCGGAAGCCGCTGAGACAAACGAAGTAGATCAGGAACTCTGGCAGCTGGCACTGTCAACGGCCGGAGAAGTGGAAAAAGAAGTCAATGCGTTCCAGTTTTCTTCCGCACTGTCAGAAATCTGGAAGCTGGTCGGCGAATGCAATCGGTATATTGATGTAACAGCCCCGTGGATTCTCGCAAAATCCGAAAATGACAGACCGAGACTTGCCACGGTTCTGTATACGCTTTCTGAGTGTGTCAGAAGGATTGCTGTCATGATCAGCTTTGTCATGCCGAGAACCCCGGAAAGGATTTTTGCCCAGCTGGGCGTTGATGATCCGGAGCTCAAAACCTGGGATTCCCTGTGTGATGGGGAATTCAGGCATCTGAAATGCGGTACCAGGGTTGCCAAGGGCGAAGCTCTTTTCCCGAGGCTGGATATTCAGAAAGAACTGGAGCGTGACCAGCCTGCGGAAACACCCCAGAAACCTGAAAAGAAGAATGACAAGCACAGCAGTGCGCATGCTGCCCCTGAATTCCCTGCTGAGATTGGTATTGAAGATTTTGGAAAAGTCAAACTGCAGGTGGCACGGGTTATCAGCTGTGAAAAGGTTGAAAAGTCGAAAAAGCTGCTGAAGCTGCGTCTTTCCCTGGGAAAAGACGGTGAGCGTCAAGTGGTGAGCGGTATTGCCGCATGGTACTCTCCGGAAGAAATGATCGGCAAACAGGTGGTCCTGGTGGCGAATCTGAAGCCTGCCAAGCTTGCGGGTATTGAAAGTCAGGGTATGATCCTGTGTGCTGCATCAGATGATGACAGCAGCCTGAAGCTTCTGAGCGTTGAGCCGGGCATGGAAGATGGAGCAGTCATCGGATGATTCGACTGTTCGATACGCATTGTCACCTGGACGAAGCATGCTTTGAAAATGATTTGCCAGCTGTTTTTGCGGACATGGAGGCAAACGGGATTGCTGCATATGCCGTAATGGGTACCAATCTTGAAAGCAGCCGCAGGGGACTGGCGTTTGCTGACACACATGAAGGCGCATACGCCGCTGTGGGTTTTCATCCGGAAGAGGCGGATACATTTCAGGACAGGGACATATCCAGTCTCGCTGAGCTGCTTGAGCATCCCAGAGTGGTTGCAGTCGGAGAAATCGGCTTGGATTACCATTGGCCGGACGGCTGTGATCGGGAACAGCAGAAGCGCGTTCTTGATGCGCAGCTCGATCTGGCCTGGGAGCACAACAAGCCGGCATGCTTTCATGTGCGTGATGCGCATGGCGATATGCTTGAGCTTCTCCGCAACCGGAATAAGCGGCTGCCCCGAGGTGTAATGCACTGCTACAGCGGAAGCTGGGAGAGTGCCAGAAGCTATCTTGACCTCGGGATGTATCTGGCTTTTGGAGGAACGGTGACATTCCGCAATGCGAGAAAAGCACAGGAAGTGGCGATGAAGGTACCGCTGGATCGGCTGCTTCTCGAAACGGACAGCCCCTATCTTTCGCCGGAGCCCTTCAGAGGAAGCAGAAACGATCCGTCACGTGTGCGCCTCGTGGCTGAAAGGGTGGCAGAGCTTCGCGGCATGCCCGTGGAAGAACTGGCTGAAATCACCTACCGGAATGCCAGAGTGTTTTTTGGGATCTCATGAGAACTGGGCGTCAGTCTATTGCTGACGCCCGTTTTGTGTAATGTGCAGACAGGGAATGGCGGCATTGGATGAATCTTGAAGTTCATATATTGAAATGATATAATTTGGCAGTATCTTTGGGGGTGGCTGGCTTGATTACAGTGCTTTGCCTGAATCCTTCTTTTGACAGAACCGTTGAAGTAAGTGAGCTGGAACCGGGACGGACAAACCGTATTCTCAGTTCCATGACACAGGCGGGCGGCAAAGGTCTCAATGTCGCAACATGCCTGAGAAATCTGGGACTGGAAAGCGTATGCCTCGGATGTGCAGGTACGGATAATTATGAACAGTTCAGCAAGCTGCTTGGTACAAGGAATGCGTGGGTTGACTTTGAAAGGATTCCAGGTTCCATAAGACTGAACACAAAAGTGGTAAGTCTTAAGGGAAATCATCATGTTACAGAGCTGAATGAGCCCGGACCTTCCATATCCAAAGATGACCTGCGTTTTTTGCAGGAACGATTTCGCGAGTCCTGCAAGAAATCCCGCATGGCTGTTATTACCGGCTCACTTCCCCCGCAATGTCCTGAGGGCACGTATGCTGCATTCATGAAGGAGGTTTCCGTTCCCTGGGTTCTGGATGTCGGCGGCCGGGAACTTATGCTGGGCCTTTCTGCTCATCCGTTTCTTGTAAAGCCCAATCTGGATGAGCTGGAGAAGGCTGTGGGCAGGAGGCTGTCAGGAAGCAGGGATATTGTCGATGCCGCCAAGTATTTATGTGAGCGCGGGGCTTCATGTGCCGTTGTGTCGATGGGTGGCGATGGCGCCGTTATTACCAATGGAAAGGATGCTCTGTTCTCTCCGGCCCTGCAGGTGAAAGTTGAATCTACGGTCGGAGCAGGGGATGCCATGGTGTCCGGCCTGATCGCCGGTTATCTGAAGGATCAGGCACTGGATACCATGCTGCGCTACGGAACAGCTGCAGCCGCTGCCAGCGTGATGAGCCGGGGTACCGGACTGTTTGATAACGAGTCATTTGCCATTCTTCTGGAAAGGGCGGAAACCCGTAGGATATAGCCATGTTGTTTCGTAGAAGAATTCAAGGACTGCTGACAGACAGCATAATTGATTTGGTGCCTGTCTATCTGGGTGAAGTAGATAAGGAATACGGCTTTGGAGAAGTGAAGGAATGGAAGATCACTCTTCATG
>CAMVHE010000128.1 GCA_947167215.1 uncultured Clostridia bacterium | reverse complement strand
GCTATGTGAAGCTGGGCCAGCCCGCCACAACCCTCTCCGGCGGCGAGGCCCAGCGGGTCAAGCTCGCCACCTACCTGGCCCGGCGCTCCACCGGCAGCACCTTCTATGTGCTGGACGAGCCAACCACCGGCCTGCACATGGCAGACTGCGAGCGGCTTGTGGATGTGCTTCGTCAGCTGGCCAAAGGCAGCAATTCCGTGCTCATCATTGAACATAATCTGGATGTCATCAAGGCCTGTGACTATGTCATTGATCTGGGACCTGAAGGCGGGGAAGGCGGCGGAACAATCGTCGTCACCGGCACGCCTGAAGAAGTAGCTGCCTGTCCTTCCAGTTACACCGGGCAATTTCTTGCGCCCGTTCTAGCCAAACAAAAAAAATCTGTGAAAGACAAAAGGAGTAAATCATGAGCTATATTCCGAACGAAACCCGTTACGAATGTCTTCCCTACCGGCGTTGCGGCAACAGCGGGCTGATGCTCCCCGCTCTTTCCCTCGGCCTCTGGCACAATTTTGGTAACATCACCCCCTTTGAAACCCAGCAGCAGATTCTTCGCACCGCCTTTGACAACGGCATCACCCACTTTGATCTTGCCAACAACTATGGACCTCCCTATGGAGAAGCCGAGCGCAACTTCGGCATCCATATGGAAAGGGACTGGCGTCCGTTCCGGGACGAGCTGGTGATCTCCACCAAGGCCGGCTATGACATGTGGCCGGGACCTTACGGCAACTGGGGCAGCCGCAAATATCTCATTTCCTCTCTGGATCAGTCTCTGCGGCGCATGCATCTCGACTATGTGGACATTTTCTACCACCATCGTCCGGATCCGGACACGCCGCTGGAGGAAACCATGGGCGCCCTTGCCCATATTGTACGCAGCGGCCGTGCTCTCTACGTAGGTATTTCCAATTATTCTGCTGAACAGACTGCCGCGGCTGCCAGCATGCTCCGTCAGATGGGGGTTCCTCTCCTCATTCACCAGCCCCGTTACAATATGCTGGACCGCTGGATTGAAAACGGCCTCACGGATGTGCTCCGCAAAGAAAAGGTCGGATGCATTGTCTTCAGTCCTCTGGCAGGAGGCCGCCTGACCGGAAAATATCGTTCCGGCATCCCTGCTGACAGCCGTATTGCCAAGGATCCCCGGTATCTCCGCCAGGATATGCTGGATGCACGGCTTTCCTTTGCCACGGACTGTCTCCAGAAAATTGCAGACTCCCGTGAGGAAACCCTCTCTCAGCTCGCCCTGCAATGGGTTCTCCGTGATCCCGTAATTACTTCCGCGCTCATCGGTGCCAGCCGCCCGCAGCAGATTATTGAAAACATTGCAGCACTTCAAAAACCTGCTCTGACCGCTGATGAGATTTCCCAGATAGAAACCATACTGCAGAATGCCAGTCAGGAGGTTTCCATATGATTTCGAAAACATACCAGGCAATGCTCAGCAAAAAATCCGTCATCCGTGAACTGAGCGAACAGGCCACCGCCATGGCCAAAGATGGTGCCATGGAAATCTTCGATTACAGTCTGGGCAATCCGTCCGTTCCGGTCCCCCAGGTCTTCAACGACAAAATCGTGGAACTGCTGCGCACCGGGAACCCCATGCTGGTACACGGCTACAGCCCTTCTCTGGGCATTCCTGAGGTAAAGGAAAAGATCGCTGCGTCCCTGAACCGCCGCTTTGCAATGAATTATGAAGGAAAGGATATCTTCATGACCAGCGGTGCCGCAGGTGCCCTGGCTCACGCCTTCCGACTGGTCACTGAACCCGGAGATGAAATTCTTACTTTCGCCCCCTATTTTCCGGAATATGGTCCTTACATTGCTCCAACCGGATGCACGCTGCGCACGGTGCCTGCAAATACAGAGAACTTTCAGATCAACTTTGAAGCCTTTGAAACCATGCTCAACCCCAAAGTTCAGGCCGTTCTGATCAATACCCCAAACAATCCATCCGGCGTCATGTACTCCGAGGAAACCCTCCGGGCGCTGAGTGACCTGCTTCTCAAGAAGGAACGGGAATTCGGGCATGAAATCTGGCTCATCTCGGATGAACCATATCGGGAAATCGTCTTTGACGGCAAAACCGCACCTTACATTTCTCATTTCTATCCGCGTACACTTTCCTGCTATTCCTTTTCCAAGTCGCTCTCCATTCCCGGTGAACGCATCGGATATCTGGCAGTAAACCCCGCCTGCGGCGTATCAGACATGCTTGTCACCATGTGCGGGCAGATTTCCCGGGGTATCGGTCACAACTGTCCTTCTTCGGTCATCCAGCTGGCCGTTGCCGATACCTGCGACATCACCGCAGATCTCTCCGTCTATGAGACAAACATGAATCTGCTCTACGACTGCTTTACCCGTATGGGACTTCGCACCGTTCGTCCGGGCGGCACCTTCTACATCATGCCCAAGAGTCCGGAAGAAGATGCCAACGCCTTCAGCCGTAAAGCACTGAAACATGGCCTGGTTTTCGTTCCCTGTGACACCTTTGCCCTGCCGGGCTACTTCCGTGTTGCATACTGTACAGACACGGAGAAGGTAAAACGCTCTCTGCCTGTAATTGAAGACTTCCTCCATAAAGAATACGGTCTGTAAATTAAAATCGTCTTTTCTGCACGATTCGCACAGAAAAGACGATTTATTTTTTTACTGAATCTCATTGGCTGCCAGAAACCCATACTGGCCCGTGCCGGTCCTTACAAACAGATAACCCCGATGGCTTCCGAGTACGGTTACTGCCGTACCTGCCGGGAGTACTGCAACAGCCTCATAGGAATCCGAAGCGCTGGATCGCAGCACAACGGCAGGCGTTCCATATGGCGAAACTACATTCGCTCCATAAGTCTCATTCTGAACTGCATCCCCGATGCTGGACGCTCTGACAAAACCGGTCATGGATGCGGCGCCGGCTCCTGCACGGATTTCCGCATACTCTCCCTCGCTCGCAATCACTTCCACTCTGGTACCTGCAAGCAGTGTACCTCTTGCTTCTCCCTGGGCAGGTGATCCGTAAAGAGTAACTTTTTCACCCACCGTCGCACTTTCAGCAAGTACCGCAGTTCTGAAGAGAAGCAGCAGAAGAAAAACAAGACCAATCTTCCTTTTCATTTTCATCACATCCTGTACTCATTGTATCATCTGAAAGGCTTCACATCAAGGTCACACAAACTTCCCGAAAATGCACGAATTTTTCACGACACTTATAAGTCTTTTTTCACAAAGTATCGAATAACGAAAGGTTTTTAATTGCTCCACTGGCCTATGCGCGCTATACTGAACATCCATTTCACGTCACGATGGAGGAATTGCATGCGTCTCACCTTGACCGGAAACCCGTATACCCAACAGCGGCACTGTTATTTTGTGGAAGAAGGAAGCCTTTCCTACATTCTGGATTGCGGCTATCAGCGGTGCTACCACGGTGATGAGCTTCCCCATCTCTCTCCGGAGCAGATCCGCTCCGCTTCCTATCTTTTTCTCACACATTCCCACGAAAATCAGTCAGGGGGACTTCCGTTTTTTCTTTCCAGAGGTTTTTCCGGTGCTATCGTAACCACGACGGAAACAGCCAGGCAACTCCCTTTTCCTCTGGATAATCTCATTATTCTGGAAGCTCTCAGTCTGCCCGAAGAAACATTTACGCTGCCCGGCGGAATTACCGGTATCTGGGGCCGTTCCGGACACTGCTCCGGCAGCGCCTGGTTCCGCCTTGCCATGCAAAACCACAGTATCTTCTTTTCCGGAGACTATTATGGTTCCGCCCGGGTTCATGCCTGCGACGTTATTCAGGGGATTTCCGCTGATCTTGCGGTTCTTGACTGCGACTATGGTCCCCGCGGTGGTCTTAACTCCCGGGAGCAGCAGGCCGAAGCCCTCATCGATGCCATTTCCGGTGCTCTTTCCAGAGGGCTTCCGGTTCTTCTGCCCGTACCGCGTTTCGGACGCGGCATTGGCATTCTGTCTTACCTGATTGAGCATCTCCCTTATACGGAAGTCTTCGCTGATACCCACTTTCAGACGGAAATCGGGCATCTGGATGCTTCTGCCCTCTGGGTACGGCAGGATATTCATACGGTACTGTCTACCGTCTTCATCCGTTCCATTCCTGAAAACCTGATTGCACTGGGTGTCTACTTCGTTTCTGATCCCCAGCTCGATACACCTGATGCTCAGAATCTTGCTGACCGTATTCTTTCCTGCGGAGGTAAAGTCATCTTCACTGGAACCGTAGAGCCGCACTCCTATGCCTCGCTTCTGATGCATTCCGGACAGGCTTCCTTCATGCGCTACGGTGTCCACTGCACGGAAAAAGACATGCTGGATATTGCCGCTCAGAATCATTTTAAGGAGATTATTGCTTACAATTCCGTCTATGCACCAACCAAACCCTTTTATGATCTCTGATTTTCTTCACATCAATACCGAAAAGTCCCTCCGGAGAGGGGCTTTTTTCGTATCCATATTCACATAGAGGAAGAGCCCCGGAAGAGCATACCTTCTTTCTCCCAAAGCCGTATCTGTAAAACCACGGAAGGCCTTCTCGCCGTTTTCCTGTTTTCTGACTTATTCCGTCTCTTATCCGAGAGCATGCAGGATTGCTTCTTCCATCTGATCTTTCCTGCATGTCTGTGTATGCCGGATGGGCAGCGTAGGCAGCGCCGCAATCTGGGCCGGCATGGCAACACCGGACATCTTTTCAAGTACACCGCAGCACGCGATGTCATCCAGGCCGCCCCGTTCGCCGCCGATTGCCTCCAGTACCGCCGGTCCGAACTTATATGGGCTGGCAGTAGAAACAACCACACTTTTCCTGCGGTCTCCCGTCTGGCTTCGATAGGCGCGAAGAACAGCTGAAGCAACTGCTGTATGTGTATCGATCAGATAACGATCCTCCGCATAGCATCTGGCAATTTCAGCATTCAGTGCATCCGCATCCACACATCCGGCAGCATAATTATTCTGAAGCTTTACAAGCATATCCTCTGTAATCTCATACCTCTTCTCGGTAGACAGTTTCTTCATGTATGCCGCGGTAGCTGCAGCATCATTCCCTGTCAGCGTGAAAATCAGGCGTTCCAGATTGGAGGAAATCAGAATGTCCATGGAGGGTGCTTCCGTCTTGTAGAACGGACGGCTGGAAATGTCATACACTCCCGTAGTGATGAAATCCGTCAGTACATTATTGGCATTGCTGGCACAGATCAGCTTTCCGATGGGAAGCCCTGCCCGTTTTGCATAATCTGCAGCCAGGATATCCCCGAAGTTGCCGGTCGGCACGCAGAAATTCACTTCTTCCCCGAGAGAAATGGCACCATCCCGCAGGAGATCAGCATAAGCCGAAAAATAATAGACAATCTGAGGCACCAGGCGCCCATAATTGATGGAGTTTGCCGAGGAAAGTACTCTTCCCTGCTCATTCATGGTTCCGGCAAATCCGGGGTCGGAAAAGATTTTCTTGACACCGCTCTGTGCATCATCAAAATTGCCTTCCACCGCAATAACATGGGTATTGCTTCCGCCGGTAGTCACCATCTGGAGCTGCTGTGCTCGGCTTACCCCTTCCTGGGGATAGAACACGCAGCAGCGGGTGCCCGGAACATCCAGGAATCCTTCAAGCGCAGCTTTTCCTGTGTCGCCGCTGGTGGCCACAAGAATGAAAATCTCCCTGTTCTCACCATTTTTCCGGGCACTCAGGGTGAGAAGATAAGGCAATAACTGGAGAGCCATATCCTTGAATGCCAGGGTTGGACCATGCCACAGTTCCAAATAGTATGTATCATCCTTCACCTTTTTTAACGGAGCAATGGCGGGATCATCAAACTTTTTCCCGTAAGCGCCAGAGATGGAATTCTTCAGCTCCTCTTCGGTAAAATCTGGGAGATAGCGCTGCAGAATAAAAACTGCACGTGCCGCATAATCCATACCAGAGAGAGCGGATATTTCCTCCAGGGTAAAGGAAGGAGATGTCTCCGGTACATACAGACCGCCATCCGGTGCCAGACCGCGCAGGATGGCATAGGAAGTCGAAACCGGACACGCTCCCCTTGTTGATATCATACTCATGTTCGTTCTCCTTGTATCCTTCCGGCATTGTTTTACATGCCGGATTATTGAGAAGGCTGCTACCCTGAGGGGAAGCAGCCGTTTCTATTAAATCATATACTGACGGATCTTTTCAGGAACACACTCAGGATCTTCGCTGTAACTGATTACCAAATCACAGCCTGCATGGCTGACCAGGCGCTCGATACGCTCAAAGAGTGCAAGCATATCCTCGCCCTCAGTCTGTGCCAGTTTGAGGAAGCCATCCACAAAAAGTACACTGATATCATAGTTGCCTGCCAGAATGCCGGCAATGAATCCATAGAAAGAATCCTTGCCTTTGATTTTGTATTCACTGGCATCAATAAAACGAACCTGCGGTTTCAAGCTGAGCGTATAGCTCTTATCAACGTCAATAAACAGGACGTTGCCCTTTGCTTCCTTCAGCGAATCGTTCGCCATTTCAAGAATGCGTTTGGTTTTTCCGGACCCCTTTTTTCCAAAGATAATCTTTATCAAGGTAATCCCCCTCACTTTCTGTTGTCTACGCACCTGTATTATATCTTAAAAAGCACCATATGGCTAGCCCTATATTTTATGTATCCCAAAAGTTCATACCCTTTTCGTTTTTGTAATACTCATTACGATTTCATTAAAAGTATTCAAATTGAACAGGAAAGCTTGTTTTTTGCCTCTATTTATGGTATAAATAGGCTCGTATTAGCATGACCTTCGTGAGTTTCCACCGAATACTCGCGTTCATACATATTTTCGCATTGTGCGAAGGAGATATTGCTTTATGAAACGGCAATTTTTATTGATTGCGTGCCTCTCCCTCCTGCTGTTCGCCGTAACCGGTCTGTGTGCTGATTCCGTTCCGGTTTACTGGCAGCTTTCAAGAATCGAGACGGATGCTGCCACAGCACCTAAATATGAGCTTTCCGCCGGTTCTGACGTTACTCCTTCACAGGAGGACGATGCGCTGGCTATGATGGAAAATGTTTCCGGCACACAGCAGCTCACGCTGTCTGCCACGGCCCCCATCCTGAACAGCACAACGCAAACCTGGTCAACAAGGAACGCCGCCGGTACCTATACCATTTCCGACATTCCTGTTCTGGTGCCGGGAAGCTCCAGGGCAAATGTAACCCTGTCCTCTGAGATAGACAGCAGCAAATATGCCTTCTATCTTTACAGCACCCTGAATGCAGGCGGTGAACAGCTGGCTCGGGTGCGTAACAGCGGAAGCTACAACGGCACTATTTCCTTCCCGGCAGAAGCCGAACCGGATTCCGAATTTACGGTTTCCGTCAATTCTTCCGAGATAAACGGCCTTGCCTCTTCAAAGATTTCCTATGTTTACAAGGCTGTGCCCGGTTACATTCTCTATGACGCCAACCAGGATATGGTCCTGTATGACTCCGAAGGAAAGGAAGTAGAGCGCCTTTCCAGCGATCTTCGCAATCTCCATAATCTTCTGGACGCCCTTCAGGACGGCGAAAGCATCACTGCACAGGATGACGGCAGCCTCCTTGCTCTTTTCAACGGACAGGACGGAACAAGTGCGGATGATCTGATTCGCATTCTGCGCACACTGCGGGAAAAGCAGAAACGGGATGCAGGCATCCCCAGTACCCCCTCCGATGCCGCCGCGGACCACGGTGATAAGGACATTCATTTCACCATGGATTACACTCCTGCGGAAAGCAGCAATGCCGAAACTTCTCCTGTGGTTCCCGAAAGTGATCTCACAGGTGCTTCCTCTGCCAATACTCTTCCCTCTGCTTCCTCCACGGACACAGACGGACAGATCCCCCCGGAAAGCGCGGCTTCCCCTCGCGGAACCACCCCGGATGAAGGTTCCCGGGATCTGAATACTCAGAATACTTTCGATACGGAAACCGCCTCCACTGCAAACAGCTCCACTGCAGCAAATAATGCACAGACCGGCAACGACGGCAGTGCTCATGCAGCAAACAATGGCAACGCCCCGGATATGAACCTTCCCGGAGCAGATAACGATTCCGCAAGTTCTTCCGATGGTTCCGGTGCAGATGCTGTTCCCGAACAAAACACCAGGACAACATCCGGTATATCCGGCACAACATCCGACACCCAGAATTCCACTGATTCCGGCATCGACACTGCCGGAACCCCGATCTTCCAGGATACCCCGGACAGTTCGGCGTCTTCGCATAATCCTTCCGAAACTTCTCTCTCTTCTGCGAACACATCCGCTCCTGCAAATGTTTCAGGTACGCAGAGTGAAAACCGCGTCCAAAGCGGCAGTACCCTTACTGCAGTTCCAGAAGAATCCCCGTCCGCAGGCTCCTCTCCGGCTTCCGGCATTCCATCTTCTTCATCAGACAACGCATCTTCGCTGCCAAGCACCGAAGCAGGCAATAAAGAATCTTCTGCGGAATCCTCCGATTCCCGTACGCCGAACTCTGAAGCTTTCCGGACAGATTCCCCTGTTTCAGACCCTGCAGTGAAATCTTCCGGCGATTCCTCCACTTTATGGCTTTCACCTGATGCTGACCTCTCCGATGATGTGCTCAACTACCTTGTAGATGCTGCCGCAGGAAAATCCGTAGATGGTCAGGATCTCAAAGAGAAGATTGCTTCCGGCAACAGCAGTGTGCAGGCTGTAACCACCGCAAGCCCGGAACCTTTCACACTTTCCTCCCTTTTCTCCAGAAAAGAAAACGATGCTTATACGCCTGAACCGCAGCTGACTCCCAGTGCAGAACCGGTTCAGAACGCATCTTCCGGCGATGCCGTACAGGCTGTAATGATTACAGAGGGCGATGATGTCAAGGCAGTTGCCCTGCAATCAGGAACAGAAGCCGGCAGCTCTGTTCTGCAGCAGATTCGGAATCTCCTGAAAGCTGCAGAAGACAATGCTTCGCAGTATGATGCTTTCTTTGGAAAAGGTGCATCAAAACAGCAGGGGTTCATTACAGAAGATGACGGCACTCTTTCCTATCAGGCACCGGATGGCACCAAAGCCCGGCTGTTCTCACTGGACGACAATACCGAAGCCCTCGAAATCACAGAAGGGAATATCGGTTCACTGCTTAGCGGCCTTGAGTCACTGCGTATTGAATTGAGCGCGACACCGACGCCAACTCCTACGCCGACGCCAACTCCTACGCCGACGCCAACACCGACCCCGACACCAACACCGACACCGACCCCGACCCCGACCCCGACACCAACACCGACCCCGACACCAACACCGACCCCGACTCCGACCCCGACTCCGGAACCTACACCGACTCCGACTCCGGAACCTACACCGACGCCAACTCCGGAACCCACGCCGACTCCGACTCCGGAACCTACACCGACGCCAACTCCGGAACC
>CAMVHE010000127.1 GCA_947167215.1 uncultured Clostridia bacterium | reverse complement strand
TTTCCGCCATTCTGCCGAATCATTTCCTCTGCCTGTGCACGGGTCAGCGTGGGAAGCGTTCCTGTCAATACAAATGTCATGCCTGCAAACAGGCTTCCGGTCTGCTGGACAGTCACCTGCGGATTCACTCCTGCCGCCAGAAGGTTCTCCACCAGCGTACGGTTTCGGGGATCTGCAAAGAATTCCGTCACGGAAGCAGCTACTGTTTCCCCGACATCCTCGAGCTCCACCAGTTCTTCCCGTGTTGCCGCCATGAGCGCTTCAAGACTTCCGAAGTGTGTCATCAGGTCCACGGCCGTCTTTTTCCCGATATTCGGAATGCCGATGGCATAGAGAAACGCATTCAGTTCGCATGACTTGCTCTTTTCCAGTTCACTCTTCAGTTTCTGTACTTTCTTTGCCCCAAAGCCGCGCAAGGCAGTCATGGATACATCATCCAGCTGGTACAGCTGATCTGCCGTCCGCAGATGGAGAGTATCATAGAAAAGAGAAGCCGTCTTTTCGCTGAAGCTTTCAATATCCATTCCCTCGCGGCTGGCAAAGTGTGCAAGTCTGGCCACGATCTGAGGCTTGCAGCCATCCCGGTTCATGCAGAAAAGATGTGCACCGTTTTCCGTAACAGGAGTTCCGCAGGCAGGACAAACGACCGGCTTCGGGATATCTGTCTCCGGTATTTCTCCATCTCCCTGCCAGACAACCCCCATGATCTCCGGAATCACGTCATTGGACCGCCGAACCCAGACCTCGCTTCCGAGGCGGATCCGCTTGCGGCAGATATCCCCGTAATTATTCAGGGTAGCACGCTGAACCGTAACACCTCCGATATCCACGGGGGACAGCTGTGCTACCGGAGTAAGCTTTCCGGTACGGCCCACATCCCAGATCACATCCAGCAGCGTGCTTACCGTTTCCTCTGCAGGGAACTTGAAAGCAATGGACCATCTCGGGAATTTATCCGTAAAGCCCAGGATTTCCCTGGTACGCATGTCTGTCAGTTTTACCGTGGCACCGTCAATCAGAAAATCCAGGCTTTCTCGCTGTTCTTCAATGCGATGGATCAGTTCGAAGACCTGGTCCATTGTTTTCGCATGCTCCACAAAGGGACTGATGCTGAAGCCATTCTCTTTCAGAAAAGAGAGCATCTCGTCCTGGGTTTCAAACATCCTGCCTTCAATATAACCGACCTGGTAGAAAAATGCATCCAGATGACGTCTGCGGGTCACCTCAGGATCCAGATTCCGAAGTGCCCCGGCCGCTGCATTTCTTGCATTCTTCAGCGGTTCTTCCGCCGTCTCATTGTACTTTGCAAGGGCAGACAGGCGCATGATTCCCTCTCCCTGAACTTCCATCCTGCCCATGAAGGGAATCGTAAGAGGAATCGTCGGAATGGTCATTGCCTGCGGCAGAATTTCTTCTCCCACTTCGCCGTTTCCGCGGGTAGCAGCTCCAATCAATCTGCCGTTTTCATAAGTCAGGTTGATGGTCAGCCCATCAAGCTTATATTCGACGATATAGGCGTTTTCAGGCAGTCCTCCTGCTTCAGCACTTTCCCTTCGGCAGCGCTCCGCCCAGGCAGTAACTTCCTCCTCGCTCTGGGCTTTGTTCATGCTCCAGAGTCTTGCAATATGGCGGTGCTCCTCAAAGCCTTCCATGACGGAACCGCCCACGCGTCTCGTCGGAGAATCATCAAGACGCACTCCGGTCTCTGCTTCAAGCTGGCGCAGCTCAGCATACATGGCATCCCAGGTATCGTCGGACATGATGCTTTCATTCTCATCATAATAATGCCTGGAAGCCTCGTTCAGCTGCAGAATCAAAGCGCGCATGCGCTCCATCTTATCCATATATGCTCCTTGGTACTAATTACTCGATTTTCAGGATGGGTGCAACAGCAGCATCCAGTTCCTTGATGCCTGCCTCTGCACTTTCGAATTTAACCGTCAGCATCGTCTTGTAAGAGCGTTCCGTCACCTTCAGCACCGTACCTTCACCATATGAGCGGTGCCTGATTCGGTCCCCTTTTCTCCAGGACTCATCCTGCAGGGCTGCTGCGGAACGGACGACCACCGTTTTCTGTGGGACCGGAATGCCACGCGCCGGCGCTTTTCCCGGAAATCCCCTGGTAACACCGGGAATAACGCTTCCTCCCAGCTTTACGCCTGAAGGTGCATTTTCCGTACCGCGCTGCACCGGAGTGGAACCGGCCCGGTTATTGCCTGCATTTACGGCTGCTCCTCGCCTTGCATACTCACCGTACTGCGAATAGCTGTCCGAAGCGCTACGGCCTCCAAAGGAACCGCGGGAGGAATAATCCCGGCTTCCGCGTCCCGGAAAACCTCCCTGCTGGGGATTGTTCCACATTCTGCGGTTGCTTAAATCATTTCTGCTGCCGGCGAAAGCCCTGCTCCTAAAGGAACCTTCATCATCCCCGGACAGAGCATCACTCATCCGGTAGTCCTTGAGGTCCTCCGGAATACTCTCGAGGAAACGGCTGGGTAAATTCGAAAACTGATTGTTATAAAGCTTGCGTTGTTCGGCATAGGTCAGGTACAGTCGATTCTGCGCTCTTGTAATTCCCACGTAGCAAAGCCTGCGCTCTTCTTCCAGCTTATCCTCATCGTCGCAGCTTCGGGAACTGGGGAAAATATTCTCTTCCATGCCGACCAGGAAAACATTGGGAAATTCCAGTCCCTTCGCTCCGTGCAGCGTCATCAGTATTACGGCATTTTCATCCTCTCCAACCTTGTCAAAGCTGGTAACAAGGGAAACATTCTCAATAAATTCCTGCAGAGTCGGATCCTCACGCTGCTCACAGAAATCATGGACGGAACCAAGAAATTCCTGTATGTTCTCGATGCGTGAAATATTCTCCTCATTCTGCTCCTTCTTGTACTGAGCAAGCAGACCGGTTTCTTCAATGACCTGCTCCACGAGCTCTTCAAGGGACACCGATCCCACACGCATGGAAAGACTCATCATGAGGTCATTGAACATGACAATCTGCTTTCGTGCACGGCTTCCTAGCGTGCCGGGTACAGACATGCACGCTTCGAACAGAGACATGCCGTTTTCTTCTGCATAGTCTTTGAGAATATCCACCGTGGAATCCCCTATGCCTCTTTTGGGCACATTGAGAATCCTTTCAAAGCTGATATTATCTGCAGGATTGATCATGACCCGCAGATAGGCCATGATATCCTTGATTTCAAGACGGTCATAGAACTTGAGACCGCCGTAAATCCGGTACGGAATGCCCTGACGGATCAGCTGTTCTTCGAGAACGCGGGACTGCGCATTGGTGCGGTAAAGGATAGCATTGTTTCCGTAGCGTTCTCCTTCGTTTTTCAGCTTACGGATTTCGGATGCCACCGTATAGGCTTCATCCCGTTCATCCGCCGTGTTCACCAGAATCAGCGGCTCTCCCGGCCCACGGTTGGTCCAGAGGGCTTTATCCTTACGGTTTTCATTTTCTGCGATCACCTGATTGGCCGCGTTCAGAATGTTCGCACTGGAGCGGTAATTCTGTTCGAGCTTTACAACATGGGCATTCGGCCAGAATTTCTCGAAATCCAGAATGTTGGAAATATCCGCTCCGCGCCAGCTGTAAATGGACTGGTCATCATCGCCGACCACGCAGATATTCTGTTCTTCTCCCACCAGTTGGCGTATCAGCTCGAACTGTGCATGATCTGTGTCCTGGTACTCATCTACATGAATGTAGCGCAGGCGGTTCCGGTAATACTGCCTGACAGGAGGATGATCCACCATCAGCTCAAGTGTCTTGATAATAAGATCATTGAAATCCAGCGCGTTGGCTTTGCGCATGGCTTCCTCATACGAGGTATAGAGGTCTGCCTTCTTCTGGTCCCGCCAGGTGCGGCTGCTCTGCTCAAACCATTCATTTGGATTAAGACACTTTCCCTTGGCATCACTGATCATGCTCAGCACAGAACGGGGTTCCAGATATTTGGGATCCAGGTCGGTTTCCTTGTAGATACCTTTCAGCAGCCGCATCTGGTCATCGTCATCATAGATCGAAAAGCTGCGGTTGTACCCCAGCTTATCAATATCTTTCCGAAGAATACGAGCGCAGCTGCTGTGAAAAGTGCTGATCCAAAGCTCATTTGCAGCGGGGCCCACCAGCGCCTCGATACGTTTTTTCATTTCTGCTGCTGCTTTGTTCGTAAAGGTAATGGCCATGATGTTGTAAGGGGAAACGCCATGCTCCAGGAGGTTTGCCACACGGTATGTCAGCATTTTCGTCTTGCCGGAGCCTGCGCCGGCAAGAACGAGCACCGGCCCCGACAGTGTTTCAGCAGCTTCCCGCTGCGGAGCATTCAAATCATTAAGGTTCATGCTTCCTCCACGCCAACCACAATATCATCCATCAGTACGGAAACAATCATCTTACCTTTGGTCATCCGGCGTTCCACTTCGACCGCATGAAGCGATACGGTGGTCCTGCTGCCATGCTTCTGTTCAACCGTAACCGCATCCATGCCGTTCGTTATCATGAAGCAGGCAAGTTCCTGTCCGTACTCTCCGCTCCGCGGCATTGCAAGAACACGTTGTCCTTTCGTTGCCCGGTTCTGCCGGTCAACATCATCGCAGAGCATCCTCTTCCCGAAACCCCTTTCGCTGAGCACAAAAAGCATTGCCCCAAGGCCGGGTTTCATAAATGTATAAACACTGTCGCCGTTTTCAACATTAATACCCTTGACACCAGCGGCGCTTCTGCCTACAGTGGGAATCTCAGCCAGCGGGAATCGGAGTGCAAATCCGCGTTTAGTCACCAGAATCAGGTCTCCTCTGTCATCCTGAGGAATGCGCAGCATTCCCGCCAGTTCATCGTTTCCCTTGAACTTGACCGCAGTAAAGCGGGACCTTCGCAGAATATATTCACTTTCCGGGGAACGCTTGACCATACCGTTCCTTGTCACGAAAAGAAGATCTCCTGCCTTTTCCCGGTCTTCCTGCTTTGCGCAGAAGAGGAATACCACGTGTTCTCCGTCTTCAAGTCCCGAAACCATACTGGTCAGCATCTGCCCCCGCTCACGCGGCTTGGTGGTTTCCGGGAACTTTGGCAGATCGATACTGTAGCAGTTGCCCAGGTTGGTAAAAATATAAGCCGTTTCGTCCGTCATGGTGAGGATCGATTCCGCAACTTCCTTCGCGGTCTCCGGCGTGCCCATGATCTTTTCTGCCACTTTCGGTGCTACCCGCCGGAACTGACCGTCCTTGTAGCGAAGCAGTACCGTATCCTCTGCCGGAGGCTTTTCACTGACCACAGGGATATTTGCCCTGTCATCCTGAATGATCGTAGTTCTCCGTTCATCCGCATATTTGTCCCGGATTTCTCCCATTTCTTTGCGGATAACCTCCTGCAGCTTTTTCTCACTGTTCAATATATCCTGCAGGCGCTTAATTGTCTTCAGAATATCGGCATATTCCTTTCGAAGAATATCCAGTTCGAGCCCGGTCAGGCGCTGCAGGCGAAGGTCCAGAATCGCCTGTGCCTGGATTTCATCAAGGTCAAAATTGGCTACCAGTCCTTCCTTGGCTTCTTTCGGAGTTTTGGAAGCCCGGATCAGTGCGATGACGGCGTCCAGGTTATTGACCGCCACCATCAGGCCTGCCAGAATATGTTCCCTGGCCTTGGCCTGGTCCAGTTCATAGGTGGTCCTGCGGGTAATGACGCGTTTCTGGTGATCCACATAGTACCGGATGGCCTGAATCAAGCCCATCTGTACCGGCCGGCCTTCTGCAATTGCAACCATGTTTACGCCGAATGTCACCTGCAGGTCTGAATGCTTATAGAGCAATGCCAGCATAACTTCCGGGTCCACATCCTTGCGCAGCTCTATAACACCGCGCATGCCTTCTCTGTCGGATTCATCCCTTATATCATATATCCCGGAAAACAGCGCCTTCTTCTCCTCTGTCAGCTTCTGAATCCGCTCGAGAATCTGGGCCTTGTTGTATCCATATGGAATTTCACTGATCACCAGCAGTTTACGTCCGGCGGTGCCTTCCTCGACCTGAATCCGGGCACGTAAAGTCAGCTTTCCGCGCCCCGTTTCATAGGCGGTCCGGATTTCCTCACTGTCCAGCAGACATCCTCCGGTAGGAAAGTCCGGCGCAGGCAGAATCTTCATGACCCGGTCAAGCGATGCATCCGGGTGCTCCATGACAAAGAGCGTAGCATCAATGGTCTCCCGCAGATTGTGAGGAGGGATGTTTGTGGCAAGTCCTACGGCAATACCGGATGCTCCATTCACCAGCATGTTGGGATAGCGGGAAGGAAGCAGCTCCGGCTCCTTCAGGGAATCGTCAAAATTAAAGCAGAAGGGAACGGTATCCTTATCCAGGTCCCGCAGCATCTCCATTGCCAGCGGCGCCATGCGGGCTTCCGTGTAACGCATGGCGGCAGCGCTGTCTCCATCAATGGAGCCGAAATTGCCATGTCCATCCACCAGCAGCCCTCGGAGGCTGTAAGGCTGGGCCATGCGCACCATGGCATCATAGACGGAACTGTCACCATGGGGATGGTATTTGCCAAGGCAGTCCCCGACAATGCGGGCGCATTTTTTGTGAGGCTTGTCCGGAGTGACGCCCAGCTCATGGAGCGTAAACAGAATCCGGCGCTGGACAGGCTTAAGCCCATCCTCCACCCGAGGCAGTGCACGCTCCAAAATGACATGTTCCGCGTAGGGAAGCATGGAGATATGCATCACTTCGTCCATGGGACGCTGAATGATCTCATGCTGACTCACCGTCTGCGGATTTTCCTCATTTCCTTTCTTCCTGGGCATTTTACTTCTTTCCTTCCCTCTCCAAGAATGTGTCTACTTTGTTAAAGTCTGCAAACTCCGTAATGTATTCCCGCCTGGGTTCAACCTTATCTCCCATGAGCAGGGTTACCAGCCTCTCCGATTCTGCCACATCATCCAGCGTCACCTGCATGAGCTGCCGGTTTTCGGGGTTCATCGTTGTTTCCCAAAGCTGAGGCGGATCCATCTCACCAAGGCCCTTGTAGCGCTGAATGGTATATCCTTTTCCAATTTTCGAAGTGACCTTGGTCAGTTCCTTATCATCATAGGCGTATACAACCTTGTCTCCCTTTGCCACCCGATAGAGCGGAGGCATACCGATATAAACATGGCCGTCCGTGATAAGCTGACGCATGTAACGATAAAAGAACGTAAGCAGAATCGCCCGGATATGTGCACCGTCCTGGTCCGCATCCGAGAGAATGATTACCTTATGATATTTCAGGTTCGCAATATTAAAATCCTCGCCGATACCCGTCCCGAGTGCCGTGATAATCGACCGGAACTCATCGTTCGCAAGGACCTGGTCAATGCGTTTCTTCTCCACATTGAGCGGTTTTCCCCGCAGCGGTAGAATTGCCTGGAAGCGGCGATCCCTTCCCTGCTTCGCTGATCCGCCTGCAGAGTCACCTTCGACAATGAACATTTCATTATCCTGCGGTTTTCTGCCGGTACAGCTGGCCAGTTTGCCCACCAAAGGTGCTGCCTCAAGTTCGTTCTTTGCACGTGCAACAGCTTTGGCTTTCCGGGCTGCTTCCCGGACTTTCCCTGCCTTGATCGCCTTCTCCAGCATGCTGTTCGTTACATCCTGGTTTTTGAGGTTCTCCAGATATTCTGTCAGCCTGCTGTAAATGAACGTCTCCACGGCAGGACGGACTTCGGTATTCCCAAGTCTGCCTTTGGTCTGTCCTTCAAACTGCGGATTCGATACAAAGGTCGTCAGAACGGCCGTGATTCCCTCCCGGTAATCTTCTCCGGTCAGATTTTCATCCTTTTCCTTCAGGGCTCCGGTACGTCTGGCATAATCATTCAGCGCTCTGGTAAAGCCGGATTTGAATCCCATCTCATGGGTTCCGCCTTCGGCTGTAGGAATGTTATTGACATAGGAAAAGAGGTTCTCTGAGTAATCATCCGTATGCTGGAAAGCCAGAGCAATCTTGACGCCGTCCTGTATTCCTTCCAGCCTGACAATACTGTCATAGGCCGGTGTCTTATCCCGGTTGATATAGCTGATATAGTCCGCAAGACCGCCTTCAAACTGATATACGATTCTGCGTTTTTCAGCATCCTTTTCGCGTTCATCCAGGAATTCAATGCACAGACCATTATTCAGGTAAGCAAGCTCCCGGAGCCGTTTCTTGATGGTTTCCGCGTTGAAGCGAACCTCCTCAAATACAGCATCATCCGGCAGAAAAGTTACCTTGGTGCCATGCATCCGAGTAGCAGAGACCCTTTCCAGGGGCCCTGTCGGTCTTCCGGAAATGATTTTTCCCTCCTTGGGGTCATATTTGCTTTCAAAAGACATGCGGAAATGTCCGCCGCCTGTAAAGCTGTCAACCACCAGCCATTTGGAGAGCGCGTTTACAACGGAGGCACCAACGCCATGAAGACCTCCGGAGTACGCATAATTCTGATGATCAAATTTTCCGCCTGCATGCAACTTGGTATATATCATTTCGACTCCGGTAATTCCCAGCGTGGGATGCAGGTCTACCGGTACGCCGCGTCCATCATCTGTTACAGAGGCACTGCCATCCTGATGCAGTTCGACTGTTACTTTCTTCGCAAAACCGTTAGCTACCTCATCAATGGCATTATCCACCAGCTCCCAGAGAAGATGATGCAGTCCCCTTGCACCGGTCGAACCGATATACATGCCCGGGCGCATGCGTACCGCATCCAATCCCTCCAGCAGTTTGAGTGAGCTAGCCGAATAGTCTTTTGTCATGTTTTTCCCTCTTATTCGCATCTGATATACAAAGCACATTTTCTTATTGTAGCAGTCCCGGATGCCTTTTGGCAATAAAAAAATAAAAATTTCCCATTGCCGGTCAGCATCAGTGATCCGAAAAGGGCAAAAAGCCCGCTTTCTGAAAACAGCTTCATTCCGAACCGGAAACGGCAGCTTAAAGAGCCGTACAGTAGGACTGTCGCATAATGCACAAACGTTGCCAGAGCCTCATCTAGCGCTGTCTGCTCCTTCTGCGGACCGCTTCCAGCAGTCCGTTGCATCCTTCCCACACGTCTCTCCATGTTGCTTCAAAATCCCGCGTATACCAGGGGTCCGCCACATTTCCAGGTCGCGACGTATAATCCAAAAGCAGGCTGACCTTCCCTTCCGGGTCTCCATGAAACAGGCGCAGAAGGTTGTAACGGTTTTCGCTGTCCATGCCTATAAGATAGTCATATTCCTGATAATCCTGTTTTGAAATATGCCGTGCAGTTTTTCCGGAACACTGGATGCCCTTCTGTTTCAGAAGTCTTTGCACCGGCGGATAAACCGGATTCCCGATTTCTTCAGTGCTGGTCGCCGCAGATGCAATCCTGAATTCAGCCCCAAGTCCGGCATCTTCCACCAGTTTTTCCATCACAAATTCCGCCATGGGGCT
>CAMVHE010000126.1 GCA_947167215.1 uncultured Clostridia bacterium | reverse complement strand
CGCAATTCCTCCCACGACCTATAGAGGTCGGGGTCTCCTTGCCTACGATTGATGATTCGAAGTGAAGAGCGAGCCTTTCTCAATAACCGTTATAATGTCCGCTCCAACCGGGAATCCGAGCCGGCATGTATCGATATCCAAGGGAAGCCGACAGACCCGCATCTGCCGGGTTTCATCTTCGCTCGGAAAACCTCCCTGGAATCAGAAGGAAGACCTGGAACAGTAAGCCCATACTGCACAATGCTAAAGCTTTCTCTGCATTGCAAGACATAACCTTGACATTGTTTCCGCTTCGAACTACTATTGAATCAGATGTTTTACAAAAAGAGTGAGTGTGAGTGGCCACTGCCAGTATCAACGTACGCATAGACAAAGACCTGAAGGCTGCAAAGAAACGGGGATGGTATCTCGACCTTCGGAGAACCGTAGATAACTTCCTCATGCAGAGAGCAGTTGGACCTGAAATACCGTGATCACGGCCTGGCAGAGGATTACGCCGGTTTCCAGGAATATCATGTCAGCCGGACTGGCTCCTGGTGTACCGAGTTGCAGAGGAAGAAACGGAACGGTTCTGTACCGGTACTCACTCCGGTTTGTTCTGATCATTACCTCTCCGTCACTTCTATATACTTAAGTTTTGACAATCCAAATTCCCAATCTGCCTTATTCATATGCATTTGAATTCCATTGTGAGGCATTTTTCAGGAGGATGGCATGGAAATCAGGACCCTGCGTTATTTTCTGGCGGTGGCTCGGGAAGAGAATATGACGAGAGCTGCAGAGCAGCTGCATGTCACCCAGCCTACCCTGTCGAAGACCCTGAAGGCGCTCGAGGACGAACTGGGCAAAAAACTGTTTACGCGCCACAGTTTCAGCATCCGCCTGACGGAGGAAGGAATCCTGCTTCGCAACCATGCCGAGGACTTGGTCAGTCTGGCGGACAGAATCACCCGGGAGTTTGTCACGCTGGATGACATCACCGGCGGGGACATCTACCTCGGTCTGGCGGAATCCTATCAGATTCGGATGCTCGCACGGGCGATCAAGGAATTCCGGAAACAATACCCGGAGCTGCATTACCATATCACCAGCGGCGATACGGAGCAGGTCACGGAAAAGCTGGACAAAGGGCTTCTGGATTTCGCCGTACTGGCAGAAATGCCGGATACCGGGAAATACGAATACCTGCTTTTCCCCTGCCCGGATGTCTGGGGACTGGTTTTCCCGGCATCGGACCCGCTGGCAGGGAAGGAGGCCGTTACCGCAGAAGACCTGGTGGGGCTTCCGCTCTTCTGTTCCGAACAGAGCTGGCAGAAGGATATTCCGAGATGGTGTGGGGAGATGATGCCCCTCCTGCGTCTGGAAGGATCTTTCCGGCTTTCCTATAACGGCTCGGTATTCGCCCGGGAAGGCCTCGGCTACCTGCTGACTTTCGATCATCTGATCGACACTTCGCCGGAAACCGGTCTGGTCTTCCGCCCCCTCTCCCCCAGACTCGAAAACCGTCTCTGTCTGGTCTGGAAGAAATACCAGGTCTTCTCTCCCATTGCCGAACGGTTTCTGAAACACCTTCAGGTCTGTTTCTCCCAGCCTGACAGCATCTCCGGCGGAACTGCAGCAGATTCCTGAACCGGATCCGCTTTTCCGTCTGCCGGATCCGTAATGCAAAATCATCTTGCCCCCCACACCGTAAGGCGGACATTGGAAGCATGCGCTGTTATGTACTGTATCTTTCCTTCCCGCTTTCCGGGCAGCCGCAGACGCACTCACCCTGTCTTTGGCAGACGCAGTTTTTTCGTCCCTGTCATCCAAAAGTCTTATTATTCAGTTTTAAAGCGTATTTGCAAAATTATTTTTTGTATTTCGATTTCAAATATTGTTTTTCGGATCATTTCATGCTATCATTAATGCTGAGGAGGTGGTTCTGTGTTATGCCAGTTTTCTTTCAGCAACTTTCGATCCTATCGCGAGGAAACCACATTTGACTTTCAGGCTGCTGGGCTCACAGAATTTAAGGACAGTCTGATCAAGACTGACAAGGGCAATGATATTCTTCCTGTCTGCGTCATCTACGGACCGAACGGCGGCGGGAAATCCAACCTGCTTGCAGCACTGGGATGCGTGATCTCTCTGGTCACCACGCCAGTCTATGAGCTCCGCAAGAACCATGCACGCTCTATCATGCAGCTGCGTATCCCCTGCGTACCGTATCTTTTTGATGCGGAATCATCTGCAGAGCCGACCCGTTTCCAGCTGTTTTTCCGAATCGGCGCAAATGAATACCGGTACTTTATCGCACTGTTTGACAATGAAGTCCGGATAGAAACACTTTACCGTCGCAAACTCGGTGCCAGCAGAGCCGCGAAGATCTTCGAACGTGAGAATGGAAAGGTCACCCTCGGCTCCATCCTCAGAAGCAAGGGAATCAATACCGAGGTCAATGCAAAGATGCCCCTTCTTTCCTTCCTGGCAATCAATTACTCCATCCCGGTAATTGTGGAGGTGATCACCTGGTTTGAGGAATGTATCATTCGCAATTACGCGAATCCGCTGGCGGAACAGCAGATTCTGCTGTCAGAGGATGAGTTATCGAAGAAGCTGTTTCTGACCATGATGAATGACATGGGCATCGGTATCAGCGGATATCGGTTCGACCAGCAGAGCAGTGAGTTTTATCTCCAGAGGACGCTGCACAACACGCTTTTTGAGCTGCCGTTCTCCAGTGAATCCGAAGGAACCCGCAAGCTGTTTGCCGCCCTGCCCGTCATCCTGATGGCCCTGAAGGAGGGCCGGCTTGTGATTGTGGATGAGCTGGATGCCAAGCTGCATCCAAAGCTTCTTCGATATGTAATCCGTCTCTTCACCAATCCGGAGATCAACCGAAACGGAGCACAGCTTTTGTTTACGTCCCATGATATTTCTACTATGAAGAACAGCATCTTCCGCAGGGATGAGATCTGGTTTGCCGCTCTTGATGAGGATAACAGCAGCGAAGTCTATTCCCTCTCTGAACTGCGCAAGGAGAATAATGACCCGATCAATAATACTGCCGCCTATGACAAGCAGTATCTGGAGGGGCGTTACGGGGCCGACCCGTATCTTAGCAACATGCTGAGCTGGGAGGTGTAACCTTGAGCATTAGACCTCCCAAAAAGTCCGACATGGGAAAAAGCTGGATGAAGCCGCGACGCGATTTCCGACAGATCATATCCCCGGAATATCATTTGATCGTAACGGAAGGTACTGCGACAGAGCCGCAGTATTTCCAGGCTATCAAAGAAACGATTGACGCAAAATACCGTGACCGCATCCATCTGGATGTGACCGGTAAAGGGGATAACACCGTCAGCCTGTTCCATCGAGCGGTAAAGGATGTTGCCAATAGCAGCAACATTTATAAGCACGTCTGGCTGGTATACGACAAGGATGATTTCCCCAGTGAAAACTTTGATAAGACCGCTGCGCTATGCGAAACCGCCAGTAATGACGAGACACATTACTATGCCATATGGTCGAACCAGTGCATCGAGCTTTGGTTCCTTCTCCATTTCATGTTCCTGCAGGCGGACCTTCATCGGGATGAATACTGGCCCAAACTCACGGAATGCCTGAAAGCAAGAGGCCTGGGAACCTACTATAAGAATCGGCCGGATATGTACAAGGTTCTTCGGCCCTTTATGGATGAGGCTGTCAGGAACGCCAAAAAACTGGAACAGCTTAACCAGGGAAGCGCACCGAGCAAATCTTCCCCCGGCACGATGGTGCACTATCTGATTGAAATACTAAGGCCATATCTCTAAAACCATTGCACGGAAAGAAACCCAAAGAGGACGGAGAATAATCCCCGTCCTCTTGTTGTTTTCAGCTTTGAATTCCGGCAGCTCCCATCGGAGATGCCCCGGAAGGCCCTCCGGAAACGAACTGCCTCCGCTGTTTTACCGTGGACAGACCCCGCGGTAGAAAAAGATCAGTGCGGCCCCGTACAGGGTGCCGGCAGCAATATCCGTCAGCCAGTGTACTCCCGAAATCAGCCTTCCCACAATCGTGACCACGATAATGGCCGCACAGGCAATACACAGAATGCGCCGGGTCTTCGGGGAAGGTACCTTGCGGCTGAACTGCTCCATGGCCAGGCCCAGGACCACCATGATCACCATGGCATGGGAAGAGGGGAAGGAAGGCTCCAGTTCAATCTCCAGGATGATGGGTCGGTAGTTGATGACCACCTTCTCAAAGAAAAAGTAGGTGGCAATGGCGATCAGGTAAAAGACGCCCAGGATCAGGATATCCCGGTCCACTTTCAGGAGACTGCGCCTGCGGACCATCTGCATTCCTCCCAGAAGCGCAAAGCCTGCCGCAACAAGGATTGCCAGCGCCCCCAGAAAAAAGGTGATATGGTACCAGAACAGGTGCGTTCCGAAGAAGGCGTTGGCCGCGCTGTTGACGGTGGCCAGGCCCACCAGCGAGCCATACGGGCCGATGGGGCGTACATCAATGCACTTTACCGCAAAAAGCAGGATGCCGAAGAGCAGCAGGAAAATACATCCCAGAAGCAGATCGTTCACGGAAATCGCTTGTTTCTTTTTCATAATGTCACCAATCTTTCACTTTCACTGCAGGGGGAGCAGGCTTTCGTTCACCGACAGGCGGTAGCCCATGCGCCAGACCGTCTCAATGTATTCCCTGCCGCTCCCCCGCCTCAGCTTGCGCCGCAGATGCCGCACATGGGTCCGCAGGGAGGAATCGCTGCACCGGGGTGCAGCCTTTTTCACCTGTTCGAGCAGGACGCGCCTTGAAATGATCTGGTTCGGGTAGAAAATCAGGACACGCAGGACCTGGTATTCCATTCTGGTCAGCCGGAGGGGCTTTCCGTTGAGCGTTACCCGGGCCTCATCGAGCTTCAGCGAAATGCCGCCGTAGGCGGCCGTTTCCTCCTGCTCCTGCGGGAAACGCTCCAGCATGTCCCGGACCGCCGAAAGAAACTCCCGGGCCCCGAAGGGACGCTGCAGGAGGGCAACCCTGCCCCCGTCCGCCTGTTCCTCCAGGCCCATTGCGGTCCGGTCCGCCCCCTTTCCGGCGATCACCAGTACGGGTGCCGTCCGGAACCGGGAAACCGTCTCTCCGGCAGAGATTTCCGGCGTCAGCATATACAGCAGTACCAGGCCTGGGCGCTGCCTTTCCAGGATGAGCTGCCCTTCGGACGCCGAATAGGCCCGGATGACCCGGTAGCCCTCCGCCGTCAGGGTATCCTGCAGCTTGTTTCCAAGCTTCTTCTCATTATTGATAATCAGAATGCAGGCCGCCATGCTCTCACCTCTGCAGAATGATATTACAGGTATTGTAATGTTTGAAACCCCTGCTGTCAACCGGAACCGGCCGCTTTTCCCCGCTGTTTCCGCCGTTTTCCGCACGGAAAAAAGGCTGCGCCCGCAGCGCAGCCCTGATAAACTTAGAAAATTCCCCGCTTTCCTTCCCTGCCGCCTGTTACGTCAGGCTGGTCCGCACGCCCTTTTCCTGAAGGCGCTGCTGCAGGTCCTGCAGGGGGATTTCCGGAATGTCCTTCTGCATCCGCACCGCCATGGCCGCCGCCGTGCCCGCAGCTTCTCCGGTGGCCGCCGCCACCGGGATGACGCGCAGCACCTCCCAGCCCCAGCCTTCGCCGGAGGCAGAGCGGCCGGCCGTCAGGAGGTTGGGAAAGGCGGGATGGTACAGCGTGCCGAAGGGAATGGCATACACCTTTCCCGGATGGGCAAAGTCGCCGGCAACGGCAACCGCATCCTCCCGGGGCTTCCCCTCGTCCGCCTCCGTCAGCGTGGCGAGGCCGTCAATGCGCCGGGTCATGCGCAGCTGGGCCATTCCCGGCAGCACGGTCACGTCCAGGTGCCCGGCATCCGGCGCGGTCAGCCTGTCATAGAGCATGCGCCGGCCCTTCAGGATGAAGGCCGTCACTTCTTCCGCGTCCAGTCCGGAAATCAGGGGCTCGCCCTCGGGATGGCCCTTCCCCCAAAGGTCCGATCCCGGGTTCACCCATTTTCTGCTGTGAAGCAGATTACCGGTGGTCCGGGCGTGCTGCAGGGTCTCCCCGTCCACCTGGTAGCCGATGTAGGTCAGATAGTTCTTCCCCTCTTTACAGGGAACCCCGGCACGGTGCAGGATATCCGCATCTCCGGTGACGTCAATCACGACGGCGGCCTCATAGAGTGCCCGCCCGCTCCGGTTTTCCACCACGACGCCCCTGCAGCGGGAGCCGTCCATGACCGGACGGACGGAAAGGGTATCCAGCAGCAGGCGGACCCCCGCCTCCTGCACAAAACGGTCGAGGACCATGGCAAAGAACGTCGGTGAGAAAAAGGTGGCATAGCGTTCCCTGCCCGCAATCCGGTCCGGGTCCTGCTTCCACGCCTCCGGCAGGGTGTTGTCCCCGTGCCGGATGGCCAGGTGCAGCAGCTCGTCCGGCAGCCCGTACATCCTTTTCGTTCCCATGCTGTCACAGATGGGTTCGTACCAGGAAACCAGGCCGGTGGTAGCCAGTCCGCCCAGGAAGACGGTCTTTTCCAGCAGGAGCACGGACGCGCAGTCCCTTGCCGCGGCCACCGCGGCCGCCACTCCGGCAATGCCCCCGCCGCAGACGATGACATCAAAGCGTCCGGCAACCGGCGTCACGAGCGTCTCCGTCATCGTTTTCATGAAACTAAACCACCTTTCCCGGGTTCAGGATGCCGTTGGGGTCAAAGACCTTCTTGATGCCCCGCATCAGCTCGATCTGCTTTTCCCCGAGGCTTTCCGCCAGGAAGGCCTTTTTGGCGTGGCCGATGCCGTGCTCGCCGCTGACATTGCCGGAAAGCACCCTGGCCTCATCATACAGCAGGCGCATGGCCCTGCCGACCTTTTCCTTCCACTCCTCGTCCCCCAGGTCGTCGCGGCAGACGTAGATATGCAGGTTCCCGTCGCCGGCATGGCCGAAGGAACGGATGCGCACGCCCACTTCCTCGGCGATCTCAAGCATCCGGTGGACAAATTTCGGGATGTCTTCCCGGGGCACCACCACATCGCACTCGTCCATGGTGCTGGTGCTGCCCTTGATCGCTTCCAGGAAGGCGCCGCGGGCCGTCCAGATGCTCTCTTTCCGCTCGTCCGTATCCGCCAGCAGCACGTCCTTGGCCCCCAGGCGCAGCACCAGGTCCGTCAGGGTGTCGATGGAATTCTGCAGGGCTTCCACGCTGGCCCCGTCGAGGCGCACCAGCAGGTAGGCATTGGCGCTGGTATCCGGGAACGCCTTGCCGAGATAGGTCTCGGCGCAGGAGATGACCTCCCGCTCCATGAACTCCACGGCCGTGGGATCGCAGCCGCAGGCCAGCACCTTGGGCACGGCCCCGATGCAGGCATCCAGGTCGTCAAAGGGCATGAGCAGGGAAAGGTTCGTCCTGGGTTCCGGCACCAGCTTGACCGTCAGCTGCGTCAGGAAGGCCAGGGTGCCCTCGCTGCCGATCATCAGGTCCAGCAGGCTGTAGCCGCTGGATGTCTTGACGTTCTTGCCGCCCAGGTGCAGCACGGTGCCGTCCGCCAGCACCACTTCCATGCCCAGGATATAGTCCCGGGTCACGCCATAGCGCACCGCACGCATGCCGCCGGCGTTGGTCATGGCGTTGCCGCCCATGGTGGCTGTCTTCTCGCCGGGATCCGGCGGATAGAACAGGCCGGTGCCTTCGAGGGAATTGGGGAATTCCATGAGCAGCACGCCGGGCTCCAGCGTGGCCGTCATGTTCTCGGTATCCACTTCCAGCACCCGCTTCATCTTCTCGGTGCTGAGCACCACGCCGCCGTGGATGGCCACGCAGCCGCCGCACAGGCCCGTGCCCGCACCGCGGGGCGTTACGGGAATGAGGCGTTCGTTGCAGTAGGAAAGCACTTTGCTGACTTCCTCCGTGCTGAGGGCCTGGATCACCACGTCCGGCATGTAATGGCCGTATTCCGTCATCTCATCGTGGTCATAATCGCTCGAGATGTCCTCGCCGTAAAAGACGCGGCCGGGCATCTGCTGCTCGAACCAGGCGATATCCTGCGGACTTACCTTCTGAAAAGTCATACCCGTCCCTCCTTGAGTCTGGCAATGAGATCCGGCACCACCTGGTAGAGATCGTCCACGATTGCCACATGGGCAACCTTGAAGATCGGGGCATCCGGATCCTGGTTGATGGCCACGATATGGTCGCTGGCGTTCATGCAGCTGGTAAACTGGATGGCTCCGCTGACGCCGCAGGTGATGATCAGCTTGGGACGGACGGTCCTGCCGGAAAGGCCGATCTGCCGTTCATTGGTCGTCCAGCCCTTCTCCACCAGCGGACGGCTGGTGGCCCAGTCACCGCCCAGCAGCGCCGCCAGTTCGCGGATCATATCGAGATCGCTTTCCTTCTTCAGTCCGCGGCCGCCCACCACCAGAATTTCCGCATCCGAGATGCTCTTCTTCGGCGGGACGGGCGTGACGCTGACCAGGCTCGCCCGGGATTCCTGGACGCTCCGGGGAATCCTGCGCAGGTCAATCCTGCCCGAAGCCGCTTCATTCCGGGACGGCGCATCCATGACCTTGTAGCGCACCGTGGCAAACTGCGGCCGGGTATTGGTGGTCACGATCTGGGCCATGATGTTGCCGCCGAAGGCCGGACGGATCTGGACCAGGTCCGTGTTCTCCCGCAGCTCCAGCCTGGTGCAGTCCGCCGTCAGGCCGGTATGGAAACGGGTGGAAAGCCGAGGGGCCAGGCTGCGTCCCAGGGAGGTCGCACCCACCAGCACCACGGAAGGCTTTACCGCCTTGATATAGTCTTCCACGCAGGATGCATAGGCATCCGCCCGGAAATAGGACAGCTCTTCGGAATCGTAGACCGCCACCTCGCTGACCCCGTAATGGCGCAGCTCCTCGGCAAAGGCTGCAACGCCGGAGCCCACCAGCACGGTCTTTACCTGCCATCCCAGGGGCGCCGCCAGCTCCCGGGCCTTGCCGATCAGCTCGATGCTGACGGGATGGAGCCTGCCGCCGCTGACTTCCGCAAAGACCAGGATGTCCTTCCACTGGGTCTTATCCACGGAGGCAACGCGCGTCTCCAGTTTCATGATGGCCTTTTCTGGACAGTTCTTCACGCAGATGCCGCAGACCCTGCAGGCCGCATTGATCTCCGGATGCCCGTCCTTCATCTCCATCGCCCCGAAGGGGCAGTTTCCCACGCACAGAGCGCATCCGGTACACTTGCGCGTCAGAATTGCAATTTGAGCCATGATGCCGCCTCCTTACACGAATTTCCACTTTTTCAGCTGGTCATACAGCCGGTTTCCGTTGTCGCCTGCCTGCCAGACTTCCTGCTTCACATCGTGGTCCGGCGGGAAGATCCGCTCCACGGCGGTGGCGCTTCCGGACAGGCCGTAGTGCTCGGGATCCGTATCCAGGAAGCTGTCGAGGCCGTGAATATGCACTTCCCGATTCCCGATCTCCCTGGCCTTCTTCAGGCTGGGCAGCCTGGGCATATAGATGTCCTGCTCCACCGTGACCACGCAGGGGAAGGGCATATGCACCGTTTCAAT
>CAMVHE010000125.1 GCA_947167215.1 uncultured Clostridia bacterium | reverse complement strand
TTTGAATGTTGCATCAAATTGCAGGAGCAAGGAAAAGTTTTTGCACTGGAATCATTCATTGTTTTTCAGGATAAAACAGGTCCTTTTTCAGCATTCGCTTATCGGGAGACCAGAACATGCAAAACAGCCATGCAGGAGCGTTTCTGCTCTTACATGGCTGTTTTTCTGTTGCCTCACTCGAAGTTGTCCGTTCAAATTCGGTTCTCACTGTGAATCCCTAATTTGAACCGCATTTTGGTGGAACGTTTTTTCTATGTTGGATTCCTGCCGCGGATCGTGTTATCATGGAGGGAACAGATACGGTGGCCCGGATTTTTCAAGGAAGAGGACGGTATGCGGCCGCGGAAGGAGAAAGGCAATGATCAGAGTCTATTGTTACAGCAAATGCTCTACCTGCAGGAAAGCACTGAAATGGCTTGAAGAAAACGGAATAGCACATGAGGTGGTTGATATCAGGGCGGATCATCCGGATGAAAAAACACTGCGGGCTTATTATGAGGCAAGCGGATTGCCGCTGAAGCGCTTCTTCAACACAAGCGGTATCCCTTACCGGGAAATGGGACTTTCGAAAAAACTGCCGGAGATGAGCGAGGATGATCAGATCGCTCTCCTTGCCACTGACGGGATGCTGGTGAAGCGTCCGCTGGTGGTAGGGGAAGGATTTGTTCTGACGGGATTCCGGGAAGACGAATGGGCAGCGAAATTGAAATGAACGGACAGGAGACGGAGGATGGGATACTGCATCTGGGCGGACAGAAATGAGGCCAACAGAATCTATCACGACACGGAATGGGGAATCCCTGTTCATGACGACCGGCACATGTTCGAGCACCTGACCCTGGAATGCCTGCAGTGCGGCCTGAGCTGGGACCTGATGCTGAAGAAGAGAGAGATATTCAGAAAGTGCTTCGACAATTTTGACTATGACAGGATTGCGGGCTACGATGCTGCTGACGTGGATCGAATCCTGAACACCGAAGGGATGATCCGATCCCCGCGCAAGGTACAGGCGGTCATTGATAACGCCCGGTGCTGGCAGAAAGTGCGCGAAGCGTACGGCAGTTTCTGCAGATACCTCTGGAGCTATTCCGAAGAGAAGACGATCCTGTATGATGGGCATGACACCGGTGCGATCCCCGTCAGCAACGGTCTTTCGGAAAGGATCAGCAGGGACCTGAAGAAGCGGGGCTTCCGGTACGTGGGCCCGGTCACCATTTACTCCCATCTGCAGGCGTGCGGGATAATCAATGACCACGACAGGGACTGTCCGTGTTATCGCCGGATTATGGAAGGGTATCCAGTGATCCGAAAACACAGGGATCATGAAGTGATGCCCTGACCTTCGGTTACGGGACGGGAGCGGCTGCCGGCGGCGGGCATCCGGGATGCGGACCCGGGCTGCCGGTATATAAAGAAAGGGAAGGTTTTCCTGCACATCTGCAGGCAGGATCTTCGGAACGGGACAGGAAAGGAGGCCTGCTGCATGCTGCGGGCAAAGAACGGTATTCTGGATATACCATCCGGAGCGGTTGATTATATCCGCTTCGGTAGCGGGAAGAGAACGCTCGTCATGATTCCGGGCGTAGGGGATGGACTCAAAACCGTAAAGGGAATGGCGCTTCCCTTTGCTTTTCTGTATCGGAGCCTGGCAAGGGAATTTACCGTATATGTTTTCAGCAGGCGCAGGATTCTGGCACCGGGCATGACAACACGGGACATGGCAGAAGACCTGAACAGCGCCATGGATGCTCTGGGGCTGCGGGCTGTTTCGCTGGTCGGCGTTTCGCAGGGCGGGATGATTTCCCAGTGGCTGGCCATTGATCATCCGGAGAAGGTGGAAAGGCTGGTGCTTACCGTGACACTGGCACGTCCAAATGCCACGATGCAGGATGTCATTGCAAGGTGGATCGGGATGGCCGAACGGGGGGATTTCAAAGGGATAATGCTGGATACGGCAGAGCGTTCCTATTCTGAAAAGCGGCTGAAACAGATGAAAATGGAATACCTGCTTTTCGGAAACATGGGCAGACCGAAGTCCTTTGACCGCTTCCGGATACAGGCGGCATCCTGTGTAAGCCATGATGCCTATGAACAGCTGGATCACATCGTCTGTCCCACACTGGTGATTGGCGGGAAGGACGACCGAATCGTTACGGGGCAGGCATCCGTGGAAATGGCAGAAAGGATTCCGGACTGCAGACTGTATATGTATGACGGCCTGGGACATGGGCTCTATGAGGAGGCGCCGGATTTCGTGAACCGGGTCTCGGATTTCTGCAGGCAGCCGTGAGACGACGGCAGGAGAAGCTTCAAACAGGGAAAGGAAAACAGAGCACAGGGATTCATGCAGGAAGGAACAGACAGAAAACTGGTTTTAAACGCCGTGAGCAGAAAAAGCCCGCAGTACGCGGACCACTGCTATAAACACGGCGTTTGTGTTATTGTGTCCTCTTTTTATCCGCCGGATGCCCAGCCGGGAAAGAAAACACACGGGACATTGCTCCTTTGGGGATGCTGCAGTGCAGGACGCAGACCCACGCCTGCTTCTCAGCAGGGCGGGCTTTTGCGGAAATGCTGCAAAAAAAGGGCAGATACAAAAGAAAAAGGGACTTTTTAAGACCCGCAGCAGCGAGAAGGACGGAGGGATGGCACGGAAGAAAGCTTTCTGCAAAGGCACTTTGATGGGGCCAGAAAGGTTTATGGTCGTTTTTGCATAGTTTTGATGCGAAAAATGTTGGAATTGCACATGCCGAGAGCTTATAATAGGGGCAGATAACCATAGAAAGCGACAGATAGCTGTACAGTATGCTAAGAATGTCGAAAGGGGGATTGACCGCCATGCAGGAAAAACCGGAACTGAAGAAGAAACATCGACTACCGTGGAAGACGTACCTGAAATCAAACTGGCAGATGTATTTGATGCTGCTGGTGCCCATCGCTTTCGTCATCATCTTCAAATATGCTGCTTATCCCGGACTGCGCATCGCCTTCATGAATTACAAGCCTGCCAAGGGATATGCCGGAAGCGAGTTTGTGGGTTTTGAAATCTTCCAGAAGATTTTCAGAGACCGGGACTTTATCCGGGCCCTGAAGAACTCTCTGGTTTTCAACTTCCTGGATCTGCTGGTCGGGTTTCCCGTGCCCATCATCCTGGCGCTGCTGCTCAATGAGCTGCGTTTCCAGCGCTATAAGAAAGTCTCCCAGACGATACTGTACCTGCCCCATTTTCTTTCGTGGGTCATTATCGCCAGCGTGGCGCTGAACCTGTTCAAGCCGGAAACCGGTCTGGTGAATATCCTGCTGCGGAATGCCGGTGCAATTGACAAGGGCATTCCCTTCCTGACGGAAAAATGGCACTGGGCTGTCACTTACCTGCTCATCGGTGTGTGGCAGAACATGGGCTGGGGTTCCATCATTTACCTGGCTGCCATTACCGGCATCAGCCCGGACCTGTATGAGGCGGCCACCATTGATGGCGCCGGGCGCCTCCGCAAGATCTGGAATGTGACGCTGCCCTGCATCCGCGGCACCATGGTGACGCTGCTGATCATGAACCTGGGCAGAGTGATGGGATCCAACTTCGAGCGTCTGGATTCCTTCGGAAACGTACAGGTCAAGGACTTCCAGTATCAGCTGGCTATCTACATCTATGAGAAGGGCCTCTCAGGAGGCAACTTCAGTCGTGCCACTGCCGTGGGCCTTTTCCAGTCTCTGGTCGGTCTGATCCTGGTGCTGACTTCGGACCGCGTCTCCAAGGCGCTGGGCGAAGACGGACTGCTGTGAGAAGGGAGGAGGAAGAGAACATGTCTACTGAAACTGCCGAAAAGAGAACATCTGTGTTCAAGGGCGTGAACCGGGTGAAGATCAGCGATTTTGTGATCGCCCTCGTGATCCTGCTGCTCTCCCTGACCTGCATCATTCCGTTCCTCCATATTGCCGCCAAGAGTATTTCATCAAACACGGCGGTTATGTCCAAACGGGTATACCTGCTGCCGAAGGGCCTGAATTTTGAAGCCTATGTGTCCATTTTCAAAGACGGGCAGCTGACCCATTCCATGATCTATACGGTGTGGATGACCTTCCTGTTCACCGCGGTCGGAATGGTTGTTACAACACTGGCGGCTTATCCGCTGGCACGCCGGGAGCTGAAAGGACGTGCGGGGATCGCATTCATCCTGATGTTTACCATGTACTTCAGTGCCGGCCTGATTCCTGAGTACCTGCTCTACAAGGACCTGAAGATTCTCAACACCATGTGGGTGCTGGTGCTTCCCCTGTCCTTCTCCCCTTACAATATGCTGATCATGCGCTCTTTCATCCGGTCCACCATACCGGACACGCTGTATGAGGCGGCGAACCTGGACGGCGCGGACCATTTCCAGATTCTGGGGAGAATCGTGCTTCCGCTTTCCAAGCCGATCATCGCCACGCTGGCCCTGTTCTATGCCGTGGGCCGCTGGAATGCTTATGCGGATGCCAAGTATTACATCACGACAAAGGCCCTGCAGCCCCTGCAGTACCTGCTGAGCAATATGGTGCTCAACTCCGGTCAGGATGCAGTGAGCCTGTCGGAAGCCACCGCTACGGAATCCACTCCGGAAGTGCTTCAGGCTGCCGTTGTCATGTTTGCCACCCTTCCGATCATGATGGTGTATCCTTTTGTACAGAAGTACTTCGTTCAGGGTACGATGATCGGTGCCGTGAAGGGCTGATGAATGGTTTCAAGGGTGAAAAACCCTGAAATAAATTTTAAAGGAGGAAACATACATGAAGAAGATCGTTTCGTTGCTACTGACCATCACCATGCTGCTGAGCGTGATAGCCATGCAGGCCGTCGCGGAAGAAACCGGCATGGCATCCTGGGAACCCTTTGCAGAGCGTGTAAAGATCACCGTTCCGGTGTATGACCGCTCCAAGGTGGGCTATCCCCCAGTGGACAATAACTACTGGACCCAGTGGATTCAGAAGGAATTCGGTGACAAGTACAACATCGATGTGCAGTATGTGGCGATTCCGCGCGGCGACGTTATGACCAAGTATTCCATGCTGATCGCTGCCGGCGAAACTCCCACCATCATGATGGAGTATGACTATCCCAAGGTAGCACAGTGGGCCAATGACGGTGCCATGACGGAAATCAGCATCGACGAATTTGCCAAGGTAGCTCCCACTTTCTACCAGGCCATGGTAGAACACAATCAGCTGGGCTATACCGATATCAACGGCAAGACCTATTTCGTACTTACCGAGCGCCCCTACCATGACACCACTTTTGCGTTTGCCAACTTTGTGCGTATGGACTGGCTGCGTCAGGTGGGCTATGACCATGTGCCCGCAAATTATGAGGAGCACAAGGACGCAATGAACAAGATCATCGCTGCGGGCATCACGGATCAGCCTCTGGGCCTGGGCATTCCTACCGCTGCCTACATCGTGAACTTTGCTTTTCGTGATTTCCCGGTGGATGAGAAGGAATGGGTCATGCACTCTTCTCTGGGCACTCCCGGATTCCCCTGGTATCCCACCAAGCGTATGCTGAAGCGCTATAATGACGAGTATCATATGGGCTGGTATTCCAGCGAGTTTGACCTGGAAAAGAACAGCGGAGGCCAGGGCACCGATATTCTGCAGACAGACTTCATCAACGGCAAGACGTATCAGTATGGCGGATACATCGGTACCAACATGGCTTGGCTGACTGCGTTCTATGAGAACAATCCGGATGCCGAACTGGCCATCGCCAGCCCCTATGCCGGCATGGAAGAGGGCATCAATACCAGCGCAATCCGTGCAGACAACCCCTTCGGAATGATCGTCGGCTTCTCTTCGCTGGCTACGGAAGACCAGTTGAAGGCAGCATGGATGCTGATGGAATGGATGATCCAGCCGGAGAACCTGTTTGTGCTTGAAAACGGCGTGGAAGGCGAAACCTACAAGCTGGGTGAGGACGGCCTGCCCGTCATGCTGGAATACACCGGCGAGCATATGCTGAACCACAACAACAACATCGACATGACCTGCCTGGTGCATGCTTCCAAGAAGGTCGGCACCATCGAGCAGACTATCGCCCAGATGAGCCCTGCAGGCCTGCCTCAGGACTTCACCCAGATGCTGATCAACAACTACTATCAGCTGAAGGAACTGGCGGACGAAGGCAAAGCTTATTCTGACCCTGTCTTCGCTGTGGCTATCGAGAGCGAATCGGAATACAGCGCCACCCTGCTCAGCCTCTGGCAGGAATATTTCGCCAAGCTGATCAAGTGCGATCCTGCTGAATTCGATGCACTGTTTGACCAGTACAGCCAGGAATTCCTGGATGCCGGCTATCAGGAGATCATGGACGAGCGCCTGGAAGCCTATGAGAATGGCTTTACCACCAAGCTTCCCGTGCGTCCCTGAGTTGTCGGAAGGGACAGAGAACCGGAGCAGTCCGGCCTTCGTCAGTCCTGATGGACAATGAAAAAGAATACCAGAGAACCGGCTGTCAGAAACGGCAGCCGGTTCTTCTTTAATAGAGAGCATAAGGCACCGGGGAAAGCGCACTTGAGGAGGATAAGCGGATGTCCGGCGGAGCCCTGAAGAGAAACGGAATGGTTTGCCGACCGGTTCCGGTCCGGCTTTTCCATGCACCTGTTCCATCAATCCCGGAAAGTCCTGAACCGGCAGCATTTTCAGTGCTGCCTTTTTTTCAGAATTGCTTTCCGCTTGCCTTCCGGGCAGTAAAAATGCAATTGAAATCTATCGGGGATTCTAGTATAGTATGGGGCGGAGAGCATCCGGAGGGGGGAAGCTTTCCCAGCCGATCCCGTGCGGAACGGTATGGTTTTGCTCTTCCGGATAAATCAAAACAGAAAAAGCAGGGAACCCTGCAAAGAGGAATAAGGCATGACGATCATGGATGAGGGAATCGATTACATAAAAACCCTTTTCCGGGATAATTACGGGGGGCATGATGCAGATCATTCCATGCGGGTCTACAGGAATGCCATCCGGATTGCCGGAGAGGAACCGGGGGCGGATCTGGAGATTGTCTCCCTTGCAGCACTGCTGCATGATGCGGATGACCATAAGCTTTTTCAAACCCGGAATAATGCCAATGCCCGCACCTTTCTGCGGAATCATTTCATTGCGCCGGAAAAGGTGGAAAAGATTATAACGGCGATCAATGCGGTATCATTCAGCCAGAACAGAGGGCGGCGCCCGGATACCCTGGAAGGGAAGATTGTTCAGGATGCGGACCGGCTGGATGCCATCGGTGCTGTAGGCATCGCCCGTGCTTTTGCCTTCGGAGGGGAACATGGAAGGAGCCTGGAATCCTCCATCGGGCATTTTCACGAAAAGCTTCTCCTCCTGAAGGATGAGATGAATACGGAGTCGGCAAGGAGGATGGCAGAAGAACGACATGCCTATATGCTGGGCTTCCTGGAGGAGTATGCAAAGGAGAAGGAGGAATAAGTCTATGTGGTTCTGGTTTGCTTTGGGTTCCGCGGTATTCGCGGCTTTAACTTCGATTCTTGCCAAGATAGGAATTGAAGGGGTGAACTCCAATCTGGCAACAGCCATCCGGACCATGGTCGTTGTGGTGATGGCCTGGGGCATGGTCTTCCTGACAAATGCCCAGGAAGGTCTCAAATCGATCAGCACCAGAAGCTGGGTTTTTCTTATCCTGTCCGGCCTGGCAACCGGCGCATCCTGGCTTTGCTACTACAGGGCGCTGCAGACGGGAGACGCGTCGAAGGTAGTACCGGTGGATAAGCTCAGTGTTATTATTACGCTGGTTCTGGCCTTTGTTTTCCTTCATGAACAGTTTACGGTGAAATCCCTGATCGGCTGTGCACTGATCGGAGCCGGGACACTGCTGATGGTACTGTAAAGCCATAACGGGAATTCTTTTGCTGCTGCTGCGGTGCTGTGACCGGAGCAGCTTTGGTACTAAGGAACAGGGATAATGCCTTAAAACCGAAGGGATACCGTACTTTGTGCATCTCTCTTCCACAGGCAGGATTGGCATCTCCATACTGCCTGTTCCGGTAAGTGTTCCTCCTCGATGTTCCCTCCGGATTTTGCAGGGAGGTCCAGCGCCCGCCCTATAACGGGGCTCGGCTCCTGCTGTTTACTATGCTTTTGAAGTTTATCTGAAAGCTTCTGCTGGATGACACAACTTTCAGCCACATCACTCCAGGAACCAATAAGGAGGTTTTCCTTCATGAAGAAAATGCTGCCGGTGCTTTTTATGGTAACCCTGCTGGCTGCTTTGGCCATCTGCGCCCATGCGGAAGAGGACGTCATCCGTCCGCGGCTTGTGAAAACGGTGACGGAATATGGCATCGACTACGAAACAAACGAATGGGAGCAGCTCAGAACATGGGATTATACTTATGAAAACGGATATCCTGTGTCAATCGACCTGTACGAGATAGACGCCGATATGCATGTCATAACTGCTTTTACGTATGAATTTGAGGATGGTATTCCTGCAGAACGGAGAGACTATGACTCGGAAGGTACCCTTCTGTCCGTCACGGAGTATCACAACGGCTGTGTTTACAATGTATATAAAGAGGACGATAATCAAAAGTACGCGCTGTACTATCAATATGGAAACGGGGACGAATACTTCACAATGGTGCTCCGCGATGAACGAAGACAGGATACGGAAGGCGCAGAGAATACCGGCGATTATTCCGAAGAAGTGGACGCCATTTCCGTTACTGCCCGGAATGGGTTGCTTCTGAAAACCGTAAATACAGGCATGTATGCCAATTGGGGCGGCGAGGAAAAAAAGGAATGGCTGCGATTCAGCGGCACATACACCGCGGATTATGATGATGACGGCATTGTAAAGGTTACTTCATCGGTCCACAGATCAGGACCTTCCGGAATAGACAGCCGATATGAATTGACAAAAGCAGACGGTGTTGTCATTGATGGATTATGCTATACCCCGATGGATGGCGATGATTGGTTCTGTACCGCCAGATTTTCCTTTGAGTACACGGATACGGAAACAACTCCTGCACGTTATGCGCAGATGATCAACAGCTTTTTGATGGGCAATGAAAGCTCCTATTACAAATATAAATGGTATTGAGCGTCCCGATGGTCATTATCTGTTTTTTGAGAAGACAGGCACTGAAGCAGATTGCGAACAAAGAACAGGAAGAATGGCTGAAATAGAAGGAGGAGGCGGCGAAGGTCACATCCCGGGGCCGGCCTCCCTTCACTTTATGTGAGCGGGCAATGACGGTGATTCAGCAGATATCCTTCTGCATTTTCCAAAAGTGCTGTCCGGGGCATGCCCGCCGGAGGGGGAACATAAGCTCTACCTGTAAACACTGGCAGCGAGACGGTGTTCCAGGTGCCGGTTCCCTGGCAACGGCAATCCGTATGGCAACCTGTGGGAGGCAGCTGAACCATGAAGCGTTTTATGTGAATGGATGCTTCACCTTCTGGAACAGCGTTGGAATCGGACTGCCAGACTCCACCCTTTTCGCTCCTGTCGCATGACAGAAATATTCCAGCCGGCGGGAAAAAGGTAAATGCCTGAGAACGTACTCATCCCGAGTTTCTCACTTTGACGCTTAAAATTTTTTTCGAAAACCGCGAGATTTCGC
>CAMVHE010000124.1 GCA_947167215.1 uncultured Clostridia bacterium | reverse complement strand
GCGGGACCCGGAAAAGCGCGCCCGACGGGGTTCCCTTACGCGGCCACCCAAAGCCCCTTGATCGGGGGGAAAAGCAGGGAGGGCCTTTTGCGGGGGGGGGGGTCTGCGGAAGGAAAACGGTCGTCCCTTTCAAAGAAACAAAAACTTGTCTTCTGAAGTCGGTGTGTTATAATCTGAGGCATGTCAGCCAGTGATTTGCAGGAAACGTTTTTTGTTTCACTTTCAGATGGCTTACTTTGGAGTGATAAAAAAACCATGGCTTTTCTTTCTGAAAGAAAAGCGGGGGATGTGAGGTTATATGAAAAAAAGGGAATACAGATTTTATGGATGGGAGAAGGCGGTTTTTACCGACTCCCGCGGGTTGTCGCCCCGTAATTATTTCGATCTTCTTTCCAATATCTGGTCTGCAGATACCTGCGCACCAAGAATGAGGAAAAGCTGGTCGAGCGAGAATAAGACACTCGGACAATGCTCGATTACGGCCTTCCTCCTGCAGGAGCTCTTTGGAGGAAAAGTGTACGGCGTGCCGCTGGGGGATGGCAGTTATCACTGCTTTAATGCAGTGGACGGCCATGTCTTTGACCTGACCAGTGAGCAGTTCGGGGAGCGCACCCTGAACTATGAAAACTGTCCGGAACAGAATCGGGAAGTCCACTTCGCAAAAGAAGAAAAACGGCTGCGGTATGAAAGACTGAAGACGGAGCTGTTTGCCTTTCTTCCGTGTATCCGGCCGATCTCCCTGGAACATGCTGCCCAATATGGAAAAATCTATGCAGATGCATTTTCGGGTCCGCCCTGGAACGATCCATGGAAACCGGAGGATGCCGAAATCCATGTGAGGGAACTGGCGGAAAGCCGTACTTCCTATGGCCTCGAATGTGTGGTGGGGGACCAGGTGGCTGCATTTCTTCTTGGAACCTCGATGCTGTTCCATTACGGAAGAACGTTTGAAATTAATGACCTTGCGGTTGCCCAGGCCTTTCAGGGGAGAGGCATTGCTTCCATACTCCTTGAGCGTTGCATTGCGGATATGAAGGAACGCGGGATCGTTGGAATGCATCTGATTACCAGAGGTCAAAGCTTTCTTCCGGAGTTTTATGGAAATTATGGCTTCCGGCAGGAGCAGGAAGTGATACTGATGGGAATGGAACTTTAATTCCTTAGTACCGGTCACCCGGAGCCCTTTTACGTCGGTTCGTTTTCTAAAGCAGAATCTTTGGTGCAGCAGGACAATTATCGACAGAACAAGAGAACAGAATAATATGAGCAGGTTCAGATATATCTTTGTTCATGGTTTATCTGGCTTGGGCAGTTACGATGCCGCATACCGGAAGATGCCCTACTGGGGGAATGCGCGGCGGCGACCTGATGGCTTTTCTTCAGGAAAAAGGCTATGATTGTCATGCCGCTTCCGTTTCGCCTACGGGCAGTGCCTGGGACAGGGCGTGCGAGCTGTATGCCCAGCTTACCGGATCCTTAACCGACTATGGTTCGGAACATTGCAGCAGATATCGTCATTCGCAGTATGGGAAGGATTAATCTTCCGCTCCCCTGATCCCTTCCTGGGGGGGATACAAAGCTTGTCCTGCTGGGGCACTCCTTTGGAGGTGCTACGGTCCAGCTGTTTTCCGAGCTGCTCGCCAATGGGGATAAGGAGGAACAGTAGGCTTCACCGCAGGTGTCTCCTTTCTTTTCCGGAGGCATGGGTCATCATATTCACAGTATTGTGACGCTTGCATCGCCCATGAAAGGTACGACGGCCTATGATCTGTTTCAGGATCCGGAGTTTGACCCGAAGCAGGTGAAAACGCCATGGTGGAGCAATGTACTGGCACGCATGATGTCCATGGGGACCAAACCAAAGACTGACCAGCGTGATCAGCGTGATTATGCAAATTACGACATGCAGATTGACCATGCAATGGAAATCAACGCGAGAATAAGCACCTTTCCGCATGTCTACTTTTTTTCGGTTCCCTGCAGCAAAACCAGAAGACAGGAAGACGGGACCTATAAGCCGGATAAGGGAATGGAACCGTTATTCGTGATGCGGGCGAATCAGATCGGTGCATATGCCGGAAAGACACGGGGCGGGAGGATCATCGATGAAACCTGGCGTGAAAATGACGGACTGGTCAACACCGTTTCCGAAATGGTTCCATCGGGAGCTCCTTACAGACCACTGGAGAAAGATCATCTTCTGCCCGGTGTCTGGAATGTCTTTCCGGTAATGGATGGAGATCATATGTGGCTCCAGGGAGGATTGATGCATAAGCATGATATCCGGCAGTTTTACCTGGATCTGTTAGCCATGATCGAAAGGCTGGAAGTGAGATAGATGGAATATCTGGATATGGTGGACGAAGCAGGAATCCCGACCGGGGAAACGGTCAGTCGGGAGGAAGCGCACGCAAAAGGCATTCTGCATCGAACGGCGCACGTCTGGATCGTGAGAAAAGTCAACGGCCGCATGGAGATCCTGCTCCAGAAGCGAAGTGAGGAAAAGGAATCCTTTCCCGGTATGTTTGATACCTCCTCCGCAGGGCACATTCCGGCAGGAGAGGAACCGCTTCCTTCCGCACTGCGGGAATTATCGGAAGAACTGGGCATCAGGGCACGGGAAGACCAGCTTCATTATGCGGGTACGTTCCGCATTCAGTATGAAAAAGTCTTCCATGGAAGCCTTTTCCGCGATAATGAGGTAACCACGGTTTTTGTTTACCAGGAGCCGGTAACTGCGGAAGAACTGACCCTTCAGGCTTCGGAAGTCTCGGAAGTCAGATGGTTTGATCTTCAGGCAGTCTGGCGGGAGATTCAGCAGGGACAACGGCAGAGGTTCTGCGTTCCGACGGAGGGACTGAAAGTGCTCCGGGACTATCTTGAGAAATAATAAAAGCGCATCATCCTTTCACAGATGATGCGCTTTGTATTGGGCCCGATATCAGTTTTCCTTGGCGGCTGCGCGCAGACGTGCAGCCATTTTTTTGCGCAATTCGGTTTCAAGAATGCGTTTGCGCATACGCAAATTCTGCGGGGTAACCTCAAGCAGTTCATCGTCATCAATGAATTCGAGGCACTCCTCCAGCGTGAGGGCTTTCATGCTGGTGAGCTTCATGGCGGTTTCAGCACCTGCAGCATTACGGATGGAGGTCAGATGCTTCTGCTTGCATACATTGACATCAATGTCGCCGGAGCGGGCATTCTGTCCCACGATCATTCCACAGTAGACTGCAGTATTGGGACCGACGAAAAGCGTTCCGCGATCCTGGGCATAGAACAGACCATACATGACAGCGTCTCCGGTTTCGGTGGAAACCAGGGCACCCACATTCCGGTGGGGGATTTCTCCCTTATAGGATTCATAATGGTCAAAGACAGCGCTCATGATTCCTTCACCGCGGGTATCGGTCATGAATTCGCTCCGGTAGCCGAACAGGCCGCGGGACGGGACATCAAACTCGAGACGTACGCGGTCCGTTCCGGTCATGTTGCCAAGAACGCCGCGGCGCCGGCCGATCTTTTCGATGACAGCTCCGGCATAAGCCTGCGGAACATCACAGACGAGCTTCTCGACAGGCTCCATCTTGTTTCCGTTTTCATCGTAATGGTAGAGTACTTCCGGCTTGCTGACCTGGAATTCATAACCCTGGCGGCGCATGTTTTCAATCAGAACAGAAAGGTGAAGCTCACCGCGGCCGGATACACGGAAGGCGTCCGGGGTTTCAGTTTCTTCCACGCGCAGGGAAACGTCTGTCTGCAGCTCCCGCATGAGACGGGCACGCAGATGGCGGGAAGTGACATAGGTGCCTTCACGGCCGGCAAAAGGACTGTCATTGACGGAGAAGGTCATCTGAACGGTAGGCTCAGTGATCTTAACGAAGGGCAGCGGTTCCACCGCATCTGTGGCACAGATCGTGTCGCCGATCATGATGTCCTCGATGCCTGTGATAGCAACGATTTCACCCATGGAAGCATTATCTACCGGGTTGCGTTTGAGACCGTCAAATGCAAAGAGGCTGGAGAGCCTGAAATTCTCATGGGTCGTCTCGTGGCCGTAGGTGGCACGGGCATACATGGTGTTAAGCTTCAGTGTACCGCGGGTAATGCGGCCGATACCGATACGGCCTACAAAATCATTGTAGTCAATGGTGGAGACCAGCATCTGGGCAGGTGCTTCCGGGTCACCCTTGGGGGCAGGGATATATTTAAGGATGGTTTCAAACAGGGGCTTGAGGTCCACTCCGGGAACGGAAAGGTCCAGGGTGGCAGTACCGGTACGGGCACTCGCATATACAATGGGGGTATCCAGCTGAGATTCATCTGCATCCAGATCGATCATAAGGTCGATGGCTTCACTGACAACCTCTTCGCAGCGGGCATCCGGGCGGTCCACTTTGTTGACCACGACGATGACCGGAAGATTAAGGGCCAGCGCATGCTGGAGAACAAAACGCGTCTGCGGCATAGGTCCTTCAAAGGAGTCAATGAGGAGCAGTACGCCGTCCACCATCTTGAGAACACGTTCTACCTCGCCGCCAAAGTCGGCGTGGCCGGGAGTGTCAACGACGTTGATCTTGACATTGCCGTAATAGACGGAAGTGTTTTTCGAAAGGATGGTGATACCGCGTTCGCGTTCCAGGTCATTGCTGTCCATGACACGGTCCTGTATCTGCTGGTTCTCGCGGAAAACGCCGCCCTGTTTCAGCATCTCATTTACAAGCGTGGTCTTGCCGTGGTCGACGTGGGCAATGATGGCAATATTTCGAATGTCCTCGCGGATAATATCCATAAAGTAATTTCCTTCTTTCTTTGTCGAGTATTCATCAGTTCCGGCTCGCGGTTTCCGCAAGCTCCAGGCCGGCATTATTCTCCAGTGCCCAACGGATGGACCATTCATTTTCGAACAGAATGACATCTCGGTCATGGGCATCCTTTGCGACGGAGGTCGTAGAGGAAAGCTTGAGTTCCTCTGGCGGCTTGGAAGAACGGGTGATCCATCTGACAAAGCGGAAATTTAAATTGTAACGATTGATTTCTGCATTATATTCGGTGCGAAGCCGATGCTCCAGCACTTCAAACTGGAGGACACCGACCACGCCGACGATGATTTCTTCAAATCCGACACCGGGACGATGGAAAGTCTGAATGGCACCTTCTTCGCTCAGCTGCATGACACCCTTGACGAACTGTTTCCGTTTCAGGCTGTCTACGCTGTTAACCCGGGCGAAAAACTCGGGAGCGAATACGGGAATGCCGGGATAGCGCATATGTTTTCCGGTGGAAAGCGTGTCTCCCAGTGCGAAGATGCCGGGATCAAACAAGCCGATGATATCTCCGGGATAGGCGTTCTCCACGGCTTCGCGTTCGTCTGCCATGAACTGCTGAGGCTGTTTCAGCTGAATCATGCGGCCGGTACCGCTGTGCCATACGGTCATGCCCTTGGTAAAGGTACCGGAGCAGATGCGCATGAAGGCCAGGCGATCCCGGTGAGCAGGATTCATGTTTGCCTGAATCTTGAAGATAAAGCCGGAGAACTCGGGATCCAGAGGATCGACAAGTCCTTCTGTGCTTTCACGGCCGATAGGGGGAGTGGAGTAATCCAGGAAACGGTTAAGGAACGGTTCTACACCGAAGTTCGTGATGGCAGACCCGAAAAACATGGGAGTCAGAAGACCTTCCCGGACCTGTTCCAGATCAAACGGGTCTCCGGCGACATCCAGCAATTCGATATCGTCCATGAGCTTCTGATAAAGCCGGTCACCGAGCAGTTCTGGCAGGGAAGGATCATCAATCGGAAGATCCTGCTTCTCCACCATGGTTTTGCCGTGATCGCCGCTCTCATAAAGCTCCACAATCCGGGTATCCCGGTGATAGACGCCTTTGAAGTTGCCATCCGTACCGATAGGCCAGTTGATGGGACAGGCACGGATGCCCAGCACGGTTTCCATCTCTTCCATCAGGGAGAAAGGATCCTTGCTGGCACGGTCCATCTTGTTGACAAAAGTGAAAATAGGAATGTTGCGGAGACGGCATACCTTAAAAAGCTTGATGGTCTGCGCCTCAACGCCCTTTGCACCGTCAATCAGCATGACGGCACTGTCGGCAGCTACCAGCACACGATAGGTGTCCTCGGAGAAGTCCTGGTGACCCGGAGTGTCAAGAATATTGATATGGTAGCCATCATACTCAAACTGCATGGCAGAAGAGGTGACGGAGATCCCGCGCTGCTTCTCAATTTCCATCCAGTCGGAGGTGGCATGCTTATCTGCTTTGCGTGCCTTTACAGAACCGGCGGTTCGAATAGCACCGGAATAGAGCAGCAGTTTTTCGGTCAGCGTGGTTTTACCTGCGTCCGGGTGCGAAATGATCGCAAATGTCCGTCTTCGCAGGGTTTCCGCTTCGAGCTGAGAAGTCGCGATGTTGCTCATGGGATCCTCCTGAAAATAACATGGGATTGGTGTTGCCTTAACGATCGGGTGCCAGGCAACAAGAGGGGATTATAACACAGAAGATACGGAATGAAAAGAAAAAAATGCACCCCAGCCCCAAAAAGGCAGGAAAAATTTCTGAAAAATCCGAAGAAGCATCCATTGAACGGGCACGGAGGCAGATCAGTTCAGGATGGCATTCAGGGGAATAAAGGCGCGGACAGGCGATTCCGAAAGCACACCTTCAATGTAGCCATACTCCTGATAGGTGGCAAGGAGAAGGTATTCATTTTCCGGAGACAGCATTCCCAGGACGGAAGCATCTTCCGAGGGGGACGCCAGGCAGGGAGTTTCCTGAAGAAGGTATACGGGAAGGGCAAGCTCTCTTTCATAGGGAGAGGCAGGGGACAGGTCCACCGGAAAGAGGGGAACCCAGCCGACCGGCCCGAAGGAATCCGGCGTACCGGAAGCAACCATGCTCCAGCTTTCTATGGTGCCAAAGTAAACAAAAGGCTGGGTAAAGTCAAAAGAAGCATCTTCCTGATGATAGAATATGAAAGTAGGGCCGAAGAGAAGAGGGCAGATTTCCCCATCATCCAGGCCTTCACAGGCGACGGGGGTGAGTTCGGATACTCCCCATTCCATGCAGAGCCCGCAGAGGGGAAAGAGCAGAAGCAGGAAAAATACAGCAAAGAAACGTTTCATGCAGAAGGCTCCTTTCTTTGATGACAAGATTGTATCATAACAGGAGCGCTGCGTACAGTTTTGCAGCAATGACAGAAAGAACCGGGAACATGAGAACCGATGGACGAAACCGTTTTCCGGAAGGAAAGCGGAGGATACAGCAATCATTTTGCTCTGAAAAACAGAAGATTTTTCATGAAATTGTCCGAGAAAAAGCAAAATGGGAACGGGAAGTTTGTAAAATCCTTCATAGGATATCTTTCTGTCTCCCACGGAGGGAAGGCGGTGCCCATGGAGGACAGCAGGAAATCTTCTGTGTGTCGCGGATCCGTGCTGCACCTTGGAATGAAGAAGAGCATCCGGTCCGGATGCTCTTGGTAAGTCAGGAAGAGAAGGAAGCAAGGGTTTCTCTGGCATGCTGGATTGCGGCAATCACGCTTTCCTTAGCCGGACCTCCGGGAAGCTTCCGCTCCGAAACACAGGTTTCAAGGGAACAAGCTTCATAGACATCGGGACCGAAGAGAGGAGAAAAGGACTGCAGCTCCTCCAGGGAAAGGTCCAGAATGCCCTTGTTTTCCCGGATGCACGCGAGAACGAGATGGCCGATGACGGCATGCGCATCCCGGAAGGGCATGCCTTTTTTGACCAGATAGTCAGCGGCATCTGTGGCGTTGGTAAACCCACCGGAAGCCCCACGATAAAGCGTATCCTCGTGGAAGGTGCAGGTGGCGATCATGGGCGTAAATACGGCCAGGGACTTGATCAGGGTATCCCGTGCATCAAACAGGGCCTCTTTATCTTCCTGCATGTCCTTGTTATAGGCCATGGGGATTCCCTTCATCGTTGTCAGCAGGCTCATGAGATCGCCGTAAGCCCGTCCGGTTTTTCCACGGATCAGTTCCGCCATATCCGGGTTTTTCTTCTGAGGCATGATCGAAGAACCGGTGGAATAGGCGTCGTCCAGCGTAACGAAGCGGAATTCATTGGTGCTCCAAAGGATGATTTCCTCGGAAAAACGGGAAAGATGCTGCATGACCATGGCGGCCGCATAAAGATAGTCGCACACAAAATCCCGGTCAGCCACACCATCAATGCTGTTTTCGGAAATGGCAGAAAATCCCAGAAGGGAAGCAACCATCTGACGGTCCAGCGGGTATGTGGTGGTGGCAAGAGCGCCGGAGCCCAGCGGCATGACATCGGCATGGGAGTAAACTTCCTTCATGCGCTGCATATCCCGGAGGAACATGGAAACATACGCCATGAGATGATGCGCGAGGGTGATGGGCTGTGCTTTCTGCAGGTGGGTATAACCGGGCATGATGGTGGTCAGATGCGATTCTGCCAGCTTCAGAAGTGTTTCCACAAGGTGCGCGAGCATTTCCCTGGCTTCTTCAGCAGATGCCTTTACATACATTCTACAGTCAAGGGCAACCTGATCATTCCGGCTGCGTCCGGTATGAAGACGCTTTCCTGCATCTCCGATACGTTCGGTCAGCAGCTTTTCGATATTCATATGGATGTCTTCGGCATCCACTTCGAAATGGACTTTACCGGCGGCAATGTCCTGCCGGATTTCCTTCAGTCCCTGAACAATGGCATCCATATCTTCCCTGGAAATGATGCCGGTCGTTCCCAGCATGGTTGCATGGGAGATGGATCCTTCGATGTCCTGACGATACAGCCGCTGGTCAAAAGAGATGGATGAGTGGAAATCATCCACCAGGTGATCCGTTTCTTTCTCAAAACGGCCTCCCCAGAGTTTCATACTTTTTCCTCCTGTAGCATTGAGAAGTTGTGCGGGAAGGGAAAGGTTCTTCCGTTTACCGCCGGCAGACGGAGAAGAACGCTTAGAAAAAAAGGCTGGAAGGTATGCTTCCAGCCCATGGGAATTACAGCAGATCTTCTCCAGCCTTCTGCTTCATCATGGCAATCACCTTCATGGGAAGGCCATACAGATTGATGAAGCCGGCAGAATCCTTATGGCTGTACATTTCTCCGGAATCACCGAAAGTGGCGATATCTTCCATGTACAGGCTGTAAGGAGAAGTAACACCGGCGCCAATGCAGTTCCCCTTATAGAGCTTGAGGGTTGCGGTTCCGGTGACACGCTCCTGCGTGACGTCCACGAAGGCGGAGAGAGCTTCGCGGAGCGGTGTAAACCAGAGACCGTTATAGACCAGCTCTGCAAACTTCAGAGCGATGTGCTCCTTGAAATGAGCGGTATCCCGGTCAACCGTGATTTCTTCCAGGTTGTGGTGCGCGGCATACAGCAGTGTTCCGCCGGGAGTTTCGTAAACGCCGCGGGACTTCATTCCCACGAGACGGTTTTCAACCATATCAGAAATGCCGACGCCATTGCGGGCAGCAATTTCATTGCAGGTTTCGAGCAGCTTGACAGCATCCATGGCTTCTCCGTTGACGGCGACTGGAACACCCTTTTCGAAGGTAATTGTCACCATTTCGGGCTTGTCGGGAGCCTTTTCGGGATGGACACAGATGAGCTCAAGGTCATCCGGCGGCTGGTTGGCAGGATCTTCCAG
>CAMVHE010000123.1 GCA_947167215.1 uncultured Clostridia bacterium | reverse complement strand
TTATCTTCACCCAAAGCTGGAACCGATCCTCGGGGTTACCTACGGATGCATGGTATACCAAGAACAGGTAATGCAGATCGTGCGGGACCTTGCCGGATACTCCTACGGACGCAGTGACCTCGTCCGCCGTGCCATGGCCAAGAAGAAACACGATGTCATGGCCAAGGAGCGGGAGATTTTCATCAACGGACTTACGGAAAACGGCGAAGTGGTCGTTCCGGGCTGCGTGCGGAACGGGGTAAGTGCCGAAACTGCCTCCGAGCTTTTCGACCAGATGACTGCCTTCGCCTCCTATGCCTTCAATAAGAGCCATGCGGCTGCCTACGGCGTGGTCGCTATCCGGACAGCCTGGCTGAAGCTCCATTATCCTGTTGAATTCTTCGCCGCCATGCTCAATTCCGTCTCCACGGATTCCAGCAAGGTCGCGGCCTATGTGGAATACTGCCGCCGTCATGGCATTCCCCTGCTGCCGCCGGATATCAACGAAAGCGGCCGCAAATTCTCCGTCGGTTTTGACGAAAAGGGCACCAAAGGCATCCGGTTCGGCCTGGGCGCCATCAAGAGCTGCGGTGAAAAAGCCATTGACTCCATCATCGCCATCCGCAAACAGGGCGGGCCCTACAAGGACTTTTTCGACTTTGCCGACCGCCTTACTTCGGACCTCGTCAACAAACGCGTTGTGGAATCCCTGATCCTCTGCGGCGCCTTTGACTGTACGCACGCCCGGCGGTCCCAGCTTATGGCTGTTTACGAGTCAGTTCTGGAAGGGGCTACCCGTTCCCGGAAAAACAATATTGCAGGACAGCTCTCCTTCTTCGGGGATGACTTCGGTCTCGATCTTGCCGTGAAGCCCAGTCTTCCGGATCTTCCGGAGTTTCCCGAACAGCAGAAGCTCGCCTATGAGAAGGCCATGACCGGCATCTACATCAGCGGGCATCCGCTCGGGAACTATACCCGCATGCTCTCTTCCCTGTCCTTTAATACCACGGTGCTGGGGGACTGGCTCGATTCTCCCACCCATGGCCTCGACAAGGATGGAACCCGTGTGGACATGGGCGGCATTCTGACCGACATTCGTTCCAAGGCAACCAAGGCCGGCACCCTCATGGCCAACGGCGTATTTGAAGACCTGACCGGTACCCTGGAAGTGATTGTATTCCCCCGTACCTATGAGTCCATCGGCTCCTCCCTGGCTGCAGATACAGCCCTTGTCCTGCACGGACGCATTCAGATCCGGGAGGATGAAACGCCCCGCCTGATTCTTGAAAGTACGGACCCCCTCATTGACAATGAGCATTATACCCCCGGCGCTGCAGCTGCTCCGTCGCCTGTCATGCCTGCCGCTTCCGTTCTTCCGGGAAACTGCCTCTGGCTTCGCATTCCTGATGAAACGGCGATCAATCCTGTCTGCCAGGTGCTTTCCCGTTTTCCCGGCAGCGTGGAAGTAAAACTCTATGTGCTGAATACAAAGAAAACCCTGAAGCTGGACACCCTGCGCATTGCTCCCACTGCGCACCTGCTGTCTCAGATGGAAGATATGCTGGGCACAAAGAATGTCGTGCTTAAATGAAAGGAGCTCCCATGAATCCGCTTACTGTAAAAGAACAGCTTCTCTCTCTGGAAGGCAAAATTGGATTCGTCTATCAGTCTCTGAGCACCGGCGAGCATATCGAATATGGTGAAGACATTGCCATGAATGCCGCCAGTCTCATCAAGCTTCCCATCATGGCCGCTGCCTTTCAGGCCGCCGAAAACGGCACCCTGGATTTTTCCCGGGAGATTACGGTGCATGCCGCCGACAAAATGCCTTCCTGCGGAGCACTGACCTATATGCATGATGGCATCCGCGTCACGGTACACGATCTTCTGGTTCTGATGATCATCCTTTCGGACAATACGGCTACCAACCTGATGATTGATCTGCTGGGCTTCCCGGCCATTAATGACGAAATCGCTTCCCTTGGCCTGACAGAAACGCTTCTTCGCCGCAAGCTGTTCGATGCAGCGCAGTCTGCCCGTGGTATTCAGAACACCACCAGCGCCAGGGATATGGCAAAGCTGCTTCGGATGATCGAGCTCGAAACCCTTGTATCTCCTGCAGCCTCCCGCCAGATGAAGCAGATTCTCCTGAACCAGCGGCTGAACGGAAAGATTCCTTTCTTCCTGCACAGTCTCGACATCGATGTGGCCCATAAAACCGGAGAAGATGATGGAATCACGCACGATGTCGGCATCATCTATACCGATTCCCCTCATATCTTCTGTTTTCTCAGCAGTGAAACCAATGTTCCGATGACCGAGCGGTGCCTCCAGGATCTTGCCCGGATGGTTTCAAAGGAGTCTGCGCCGCTGAATCCCTAGGCTGCGGCACTTCTCTTTTTCGAATCTCCCCCCCGTTTTTCCAGGAAAGGTACCGCCGGTATCCTGCGGTACCTTTTTTCATTCGATTCGTTTCCCTTAACCTTCCTGATTTCACGGTTTTTCCCTGTCTGCCCCGGCTGACAGGGAAGAACCCCCGACTACAATACCGCCGTATCTTCCAGAAAGGAGATTTACATGGAAAAAGCCAAACGGCCTATTGGGGTTTTTGACAGCGGTGTCGGTGGCATCAGCACCCTGGCAGCGCTTGCCAGGGAACTGCCCTCCGAAGATTTTCTTTACTTCGGGGATACCCTTCATGCTCCCTATGGCACCAAGACCACAGAGCAGGTGCTCCAATGCGTAAAAGCGGTGGTAGACCATCTGCTGGAGCAGGACATCAAGGCGCTGGTTATCGCCTGCAACACTGCCAGTGGTGCCGCGGCCGCCCCGCTGCGATCGGTCCTTTCCATCCCTGTTATTGCCATGGAGCCTGCGCTGAAGCCGGCGGAAGAATCCTGGAAAGGAGGCCACATTCTGGTAATGGCCACGCCGCTTACCCTGCGGCAGCCTAAGTTCCAGGGCCTCATGGAACGTTTCGGGGCCCATGCTGTTCCTCTGCCATGCCCCGGACTCATGGAACTGGTGGAGCAGGAAGATGATGCCGGCGCTGCTCACTATCTTTCAGAGCTTTTCCGCCAGTGGGATCTGAATCAGGTGGATGCCGTGGTGCTGGGCTGCACGCATTATGTCTTTCTGAAGCCCCTGATCCGTTCCATGCTCCCTTCCCGCATTCTGATCACCGATGGCAATGCCGGCACGGCACGGCAGCTGCGACACGTACTGGCAGAACATGCATTGCTGCAGGAAAAGCCTCTGGGATCCGTCCATTTCGACACCAGCGGAGACCGGAAGCTCTGGCTTCCCGTTATGGAGCGCCTGTATCAGAAGGGACTTTCCATATTCTGAACCCCTCTCCCGCCGATGCGGTCCTTCCACATTTTTTCCGGGCATCCGGCTTTTCGGGCCGTCCCCTTCCCTCTTCTGAATGGGCAGCTCTGCCTTGCCCTGCGATCCCGGCTGGCGTTCTCCGGAGCGTCCACTTGCATCGATCCTGCGGTGCATCGGCGAAGGTAAATCTGCACTGACAAAAATCCCATTCTGCAAGGATAGAAATCGACATGCTATTTCCATCCATTGCAAAATGGGATTTCTTTGTACTTTTCTATTATAGGAAGATCAACTCCGGGAAGCCCGGGATTCCTTCCGAAGCTTTCTGCTGAGGTAGATGCGATACGGAATTTCCCATGCAAGCATCATGCTCCATCCAAGAAGACATCCCCATGCTACTCCCTCGATGCCAAAGCGCGGCACGAGGACCATGCTGGATATCGTTCGAACGGAAATCTGGGTCAGCGTACCGCAAAGCACAACCTTCATGGCGCCTACGCCGCGGTAATACCCCTGATGGCCATTGGTCAGTCCGGGCACCCAGTAGCAGAATCCAATGAGCGTAAAATACAGCATTCCTTGGGAGATGATTTCCTCATCGGTTGTAAAGATATGCATGAGGGGTCCGCGCATGAACCAGATAAACAGGGAAACCGCCACGCCGCAGAGGATTTCCAGCAGGATTCCCTGCCGGAATCCCTTTTCCGCCCGTTCCGGTTGTCTGGCTCCCATGTTCTGGGCGGTAAATGTCATGATGGCGTCTGCAATGCTCCTTCCGGGGACCAGTCCGATATCCTCCACTTTTCCGACTGCGTTGAATGCCGCAATGGCAGCCACAGACTGCATGCTGTTCACGGTTCCCTGGATAAAAAGCTTTCCGATGGGCTGACTGCACTGCTGCAGCGCGGTCAGGCCTCCAAGCCGGATCGTTTCACGGACCAGGGAAGGGTCCGGTTTTGCAAGCCGGAGCTGACAGTGCAGCAGCGGGACATTCTTCTGTACATGCCGGATGCACAGAACCGCACTGAATGCCTGGGCAAGGATGGTAGCCAGCCCTGCACCGAATACCCCCCAGTGAAAGACGGCAACAAAAACCACATCCATCCCCATGTTCAGGAGTGAAGCAAGCACCAGGTAGCGGGTAGGTTCCCTGGTATTTCCAATACTGCGCAGCGCCGCAGCATAAATATTATAGAGACACGTAAAAGGGAGTCCAACGAAGATCACCCGAAGGTAAGTGATACTCTCCGGCATGATTTTCTCCGGTACCTTCAGAAGCCTGAGTATTGGACGCGCAAGTACCATCCCCGAAACCAGAATAAAGGCTGCAAAGCAGAACCCCATCATCAGCGTGGTTTCCAGCTCCTTGCGAAGCTTCTCGGTCTGTCCGCTTCCAAAGAATCGACTCATGATGACCGAAGCACCAATACAGATGCCAGAAACTCCAAGAATCAGGAGATTCATTACCGGATCGCAGGTACCCACGGCTGCCAGGGAATTCTTTCCAGAAAACTGCCCGACCACCAGCGTGTCTACCAGGTTGTATGTCAGTTGAAACAGGTTTCCCAGAATCAGCGGCAGGGTATATTGGATGAGCTGGTTCATGCTATCCCCTTGCGTCATGTCCAGCATACGGCTCTTTTTCATTGACATATATTCGCTTTCTGCTCGAAAAAACGGCTATAGCCTGTGCCATAGCCGTTTATTTCTGCTTTTATATATCAGCCGCCGAAATCAAATTCGACATCGCCTTCGGTTTCTGCAGCATCACCGGAGGGCTCCGCTACCGGTGCCGGCGTTTCCTGGCCGGGCTTAGGCGTGCGGGTTGCATGCGGTGTGCGGGTCGGGGCAGGAGTAGCGGTAGGTACCGGAGAAGCCTGCGGAATACCGCCGCTGATGGCCTGCTCGGCAACAACCGTCACCGGCTGATCCTCATCAACCACCTGAATGCAGGTCTTGCCGACCTTCATTTCGAGTTCCTGACCATAATCGTCCAGGAAGACCATCCGGTAGGGTTGGGAAGCATACTGATCTGCCACGGTGGGGCTGTTTGTACGCACCCAGGTGCCGCGGATGTACTTGCCGTTCTGGAAAATCTCCGCAGTTCCCTGACCATAAAGCGGTGCGATGATACGGGAGCCGTCTTTTCCGGGAATATGTACATCCGTACGCAGGACGATGACATTGGCAAACTCACAGGTCTGCATGTTCAGTCCGTCATAGTATTCCTGGCCGTTGCGGTAACGGATATAGGTTCTGAACATCGGATTGTATTTGAAGGAAGTCGTGTAATCTCCGTCTCCCTTGATACTGCCGTAGGAAACGGTGATATCGGAAACGTTGATACCGTGATCCAGACCGGTTTCCGTAAACTTGAAAGGATGCATGACCGGATCATTGGTGAAATAGGAAAGCACAGCCTGGGTGTCTACCTGAACGCTGTGGAGATAAGCATGTTCCTTATCCACTGCACGATGGAACATTGCTCCGATGGTACCGCCGTACAGGCCGTTGAAGAACGGGAAGGTAAGCAGGCCCATGTTATTATAGACTTCTTTACCATTGGTCAGGGAGATAAAGCGCAGCACGTCAAACTCTGCATTCCTTCTCTCGAAGGTCGGTGCATTGTAATCCTCGGATACTCCGTAGAAAACGAATGCTCCTCCCCACATCTGACGCAGGGATGCCTGATAAACACGGCCGGAACGGATCGGTCCGACATATCTCGGAATCGTGCCCATATACACGACTACCTGGCGGGTGGCACCATTGGTATGAAGCGGGATCTCATAAATAATGTCTGCAGAAGAAACGCCCCAGTGAGGCAGTGCATCCGGCTGGTTGTCGGTAGAAACCAGAATCGGCGTATACCGTCCATACCAAGCTTCACCCGTCATGGGGTTGATGCCTTCGATTGCCGGATTTTCAGCGGGCACAATCACGGAAATGTGATCGGTCCATTTCACATTATCCACCGGAAGGGAAAGATAATAGTTTTCTGCAAAAGCGGTACTTATAAACGTAAGAGTAAAAATGGCGATCATCATGGTTAAAAGAAACCGTCGCAAAAAGAACACCTCCACTGTCTTGTCAAAAAAAGTTCCTGCATATGATACAGCAAAAAGAAAAGATACGCAAGTCCTGTTTTTCCACCGCCTGTTTCTGTTCAGCACTCCCCCATTTCCCGGTTTCCTGCTGCACGCGGAATCTCCAGTCCTGTTCTTCTCCATAAATATATAACGATCATTTTCCTTCGTTCCTTCCCGATTGACATTAAAAACTTCCTGTGATAAAGTATCTTTATTCTTTTTGGAGGAGTTCAACACGATGTTTGATGTAAATATTTCCAAGGATTGGATCGATGCCATTCAGCACCGCTGCTCTGTTCGCCGCTATACCGGCGCACCGGATAAGGCGCAGCTGGACCAGCTGGGTGTACTTTGCCGCAAGCTTTCCTGGCAGGGCGTGACTATCCGTATGTTTAAAGGCCCCGGCCTTCGCAATGCCATCCGCGGCACGGATGTTTATGCTGTGATTATCTGTAAAAAAGGCACTCCGGCAGAGATGGAAGGTTATGCAGGAGAAGCACTTGTACTGGAAGCCACTGCCATGGGTCTCGGAACCTGCTGGCTCGGCGGCGGATTTTATCCCGATGTGATTTCAAAGAACGTAAACCTGCAGACCGATGAAGAAGTTCACTGTGTCATTGCGCTGGGCAAATGCGGCCCCCAGAATCCGGTCTTCAAGCGGCGCACGCTGGAACAGGTCTGCGGAAAAACCGAAGCAGAGCTTGCCTCCATCGGAAACTGGCAGAAAGAAGCGGTTCTCGCTGCCCGTCTTGCTCCCAGTGCCATCAACCAGCAGCCATGGAAGATTTCCGTGGATTCCACCTCGGTCACCATTCAGGAGCGGGGCGTCCTTATCAATAAGTATGCGGGAATCGACCGCGGCATCTGCATGCTCCATGCTGCTGTCGGCGCATCCAAGGCCGGCCGGAAGGCAACGTGGCGCAAAACGGATGACGGCTATCAAATGAGGGCATGATCAATTTGAACAACAAACCGGGATCGTTATTGTCTTGATCCCGGCTTTTTTTCGCTGTTTTGTGCCGTCATAACACGCGCATGTTCATGGACATTTTTCCGCTACATGCTATAATTTTCATTGTTATCACGAAAAAGAAAGGATCATTTACTATGGATATTGGTATCCGTCTTCATGATATGGCCCCCGGCACGCTGGAGCAGCGCCTTGCCACTGCCCACCAGCAGGGATTTACCTGTGCCCATCTGGCACTTTCCAAAACCATTCCGGATTTCAAAATGAGTGATTCTACCGTCCGGCTGACTCCGGAATGGGCAAAAGAGCTGCATGACCTTTTTGCGTCCCATGATCTTTCCTGTGTGCTTCTGGGATGCTATATGCAGTTAACCGACCCCAATCCCGAATCCCTTGCAAAAACCCAGGAATGCTACCGGGCCCATCTCCGTTTCGGAAAACAGATGGGTGTCACCATGGTCGGCACCGAAACGCCGCCTGCCAAAGGTGCGGTCTTCTCTGAACCCCATACCGTCAGCGAGGATGCTTTCAACCTTTTCATCGATGCCCTGCGTCCCGTCGTCCGGGCTGCTGAGGAAGAAGATATGCTCATGGCCATTGAGCCGGTAGCCAGCCATGTCATCTCTACCCCGGAGCGGGCTGCACGCATGCTGGATGCCATTCCCTCGGACCATCTGGTGATTATTCTGGATGCCGTGAATCTCCTGACAGTGGAAACCGCATCCAAAGCCGATGAGATCGTAAAAAATGCCATTCATCTGCTGGGGGACAAAGTCCGCCTTCTCCATATGAAAGACTATGAAATCATCCCCGGAGAACCCATGTACCGTTCGATTGCCTGCGGCACCGGTTCCATGCATTACGAGGAACTGCTTCGCTTCGGCCAGGCCCGTCATCTGCCCATGACGCTTGAAAACACCCGTCCGGATAATGCAGAGGAAGCAAGGCTTCTTCTGGAAAGGATTTCAAAGGAGCTTTAATGAAGGATATATACGTAGCACCGGACGGCAGCCGGGACTATACTTCCGTCCAGTCTGCAATTGATGCCGTCACGGACGGCCCTCATACGCATATTCACATTCTTCCCGGCGTATATCATGAACGGATCATGATCAACCGGGAAGGCCTTACGCTCTCCGGCGAAGATCCGGAAACCTGCATTCTGACCTTTGATGCCTGTGCAAAAGACCTGTATCCAGACGGCAGGGAAAAAGGAACTTTCCTTTCTGCTTCCGTTCTGGTGGCTGCCACCAATGTAACACTGAAGAATCTGACCGTACGAAATGATGCCGGAGACGGCAGAGAAGTCGGTCAGGCAGTTGCCCTTTACTGGGCCGGTGACAGGGGAGTCTGCAGCCAGTGCCATCTTACTGCCTGCCAGGACACCCTGTTCTGCGGCCCGATCATGGAAAGGGTTCTGGTAGCCTATGCTCCCCGCACCCCCGTCTCCATTCAGTGTGTGGAATCCGTCGGTGACTGTCCCGAAACCACTGCCCGCGTTTATTTTGACCGCTGCACCATCACCGGCGATGTTGACTTTATCTTTGGACCGTACCGCTGCTGGTTTGAGCAGTGCACCCTGGTAATGAACGAGCGCGGCGGCTGGTATACTGCTGCCAATACTCCCAGAGAGCAGCCGTTCGGATTCGTATTCCATCGCTGCCATCTGACCGGTCACTGTCTCCCCCGTCTTGCGTATCTCGGCCGTCCCTGGCGTTATGCCTGCGCAACCACCTTCCTTTCCTGCCGGATGGAGGAGTGTGTCTCCCCGGTCGGATTCATGGACTGGGACGAGATCCGCGTCGTCACGGAGCGCTGTCAGGAATACGGGACCACGGGAGCCCGTGCAGATACATCCGTTCGCCATCCCCACGAAAAGATTCTCAGCGCAGATGAAGCTGCTGCCATTACCCCTGAAGTTGTTTTAAATGGCTGGGTACCCTGCCTGTGATAATGGAGATATACTCATGAATAATAATCTTTCTTCCTGTGTCCGGTCTGTTCTGATTCGCCGGGCCAAGAATCCTGCCGCCCTCCTGCCGGAGGATGCGGCCCTGATTCCTGCCGCCTTCACGATGACGAGACCGGTCCCTGATCCTTATCTTTCCGCCTTTGTGGAACGGCGTCTTCTGGCGTGCATGAAGACAAAGGCACATCCTGTCTATCAGTTTGACTGTGCCATTCCGCTGTTCAAGATTCCTGAAATCCGAAGCAGAGATTTTCTCTATTCCCTGCATGCAGACGTTTCCGGCATGAACGATCTGCCCCCGCGGGAAAGCCTTTCCCTTCTTCCCTTCCGTGCAACGTATGACACACAGTATGGCGGGCTTCAGGATGCAGGAGATATTGCTGCATGTG
>CAMVHE010000122.1 GCA_947167215.1 uncultured Clostridia bacterium | reverse complement strand
TAGATGTGTTGCTTTTTCAACAAATCAAGACACTTTTGTTGTTAAATTAGAATGGAACTTTTTTCACAGCCCCTTTCAGCTTAATGTGTAGTTGCGGTTCTTGCGGTTGCGCACTGCTTCCAGATGCAATTCGTGCCAGAGCCGCGGATGGAAGAGCAGCAGTACCGGGAAGATTTCGAGACGCCCTGCAATCATGTCAAAGCACATGACTACTTTCGAAAGGGAGCTGAATCCCGCGTAGTTGCTGGCAGGTCCTGCTTCATTGAGACCAGGCCCGATATTGTTGAACGTTGCCAGCACTGCTGTAAACGAACTGGTCAGGTCTTTGTTTTCCAGTGTGATCAGCATAAAGGAGATCACATAGATGAATGCAAAACAAACGTAGTAAATGCAGATTGCACGAATCGTGTCCGAATCCACTTCTTTACCTTCAAACTTCACCCGTTTTACTGCCCTGGGATGCAGGAAGGAGCCGATATAGGAAGCCATGGACTTAATCATGATCACCACACGGCTGACCTTGGTGCCGCCGCCCGTGGAACCGGCACAGGCACCGCCGAACATCATGAGCATGAGCAGGCCCCGGGAAAAAGACGGCCAGAGATTGAAATCTGCCGTTGAAAAACCGGTACTGGTCGTAACCGATGCAATCTGAAATGCCACGGTCCGGAGGTTTGCTTCAAAGCTGATGGCATGATTGTAGGCATTGATCATGATAAGCACAATCGCGCCGCCAATCAGACAGAAGTACCAGCGCATTTCTTCGCACCGTCCGGCTTCCCGAAAACGCTTCAGGAAGATCAGGTAATAAACGTTGAAATTTACACCGAACAGCAGCATAAAGATCGTTATCACCCACTGAACATACGGACTGTAGCCGCCGCAGGAGTTATTATAGATACCGAAGCCTCCGGTCCCTGCCGTCGCAAAGGAGGTGCACAGGGCATCAAATATCGACATCTTTCCGCAGAGAAGCAGCACAAATTCCAGCAGCGTCAGAACAATATAGAACGCATAAAGAAGCTGTGCTGTGGTCCTGGCCTTCGGCACCAGCTTGCCTACTGACGGCCCGGGGCTTTCCGCTTTCATCAGCTGCATATTTGTTCCGCTGACCATGGGAAGAACTGCCAGAATAAAAACCAGCACGCCCATGCCGCCAATCCAGTGCGTGACGCACCGCCACATGTTTGAGGTGTGGCTGAGCGCTTCCACGTTCCGCAGAATACTGGCGCCCGTAGTAGTAAAGCCGGAAACCGTTTCAAAAAAGGCATCCACAAAACTGGGGATCTCTTTCGTCATCAGGAACGGAATGCATCCCATGAGACTCATGAGCAGCCAGCCGAAAGTAGTGCAGACCAGGCCGCTCTTGGCGTAAAAGTTCACCCTTCCCGGGCGTTTTCTTGTGATGATCCCGCCCAGCAGCAGGCAGATCAGCATCATGATAAAATAGCTGAATCCTTCGGATTCCTGATAAGCCACCGCTGTCAGCGCAGGAATGCCCATAAAGAGTCCTTCCACAATGAGGACCCACCCAAGAATATAGATAATACTGGTCATATACTTTACCTCAGGATATCCTCAATATCGCCAAAGCCGGTATGCGTTGTCACCACGATAACCGAGTCGCCGGGCTCAATGGTATCCTGACCACGTGGAATGATGATCTTGCCGCCGCGGTTGATGCAGGCAATCAGAAGACCAGATTTCTTCGGGAGACTGATCAGCGGTATTCCTGTCACCCGATTCGGGCCTTTGATGCGGAATTCAACTGCTTCCGCACGGTTTTCAAACAAATGATACAGCGTTTCCACGTTGCTGCCGATGGAATTGCGCCTTGCACGTACATAGGCGGTAATCTCTTCGGCGCAGATGTGTTTGGGATACACCACGCTTCCCAGATCCAGGTCTTCGATCACATCATTGAATGTGATCCGGTTGATCTTCGTTACGGTTTTGAGGCCGGGAATATTTCTGGCGTAAAGGGACATCAGGATATTCTCTTCATCAATGCCTGTTACTGCAACAAATGACTCAACCGTGTATATTCCCTCTTCTTTCAGCAGACTCTCATCGCTGCCGTTGCCATGGATGACAATCGCTTCCGGCAAAAGTCTTCCCAGCTCATCTGCCCGTTCCTTGTTGGTTTCAACAATACGGACCTCCATCCGCTGATCCAGCAGCTGTTTTGCCAGATAATAGGAAGTCTTTCCTCCGCCGATAATCATGCAGCTGCGCAAGGCACTGGCTTTCATGCCAATACTGGAGAATATTTTGTGAACGTCCCTGGTCGGTGCCATCATCGTCACAACATCATCGGTTTCCAGTTCGTCCCGTCCGCTGGGGATGATTACCTCGCCATTCCGCTCAATGGCACAGAGCAGGAACGGATCCTTAATCAGCTCATTCATGGTCATCAGGCTGCGTCCGTTCAGAACACTGCCCTGAGGAACCGCAAACTGAATCAATTCCACATTTCCTTTGGCGAAGGAATTGATTCGCAGTGCCTGAGGCCTTGAAATCATTCTGGCAATTTCGCGTGCAGCTTCGAGGTCCGGATTGATCACCAGTGCCAGTCCAAGCTTTTCCCTTAAATAAGAGAGTTCCAGGCTGTATTCCGGATTGCGTACACAGGCAATGGCAGCCAGGTCCCGTCCTTCCTTGCCCGCAATGGTACAGCAGAGCAGGTTAATCTCATCCGATCCGGTTACGGCAATAAGCACATCGGCGGTTTCCACCCCTGCTTCCCGTAACACACTCATATCAACACCGCTGCCTACGAGACCCATTACATCGTAGGAATCGGTGATCATCTCGATTTTGCTGACGCTTTTATCGATCACGGTAATATCGTGACCTTCTTCAGATAATTGTTCCACCAGGGTTTTTCCAACTTTGCCGCATCCGACAATAATGATCCTCAGGTTGGGCAATTTTGTCATTTTACCTGACTTTTCTGTCATATTTTCCTCCCATTGCAGTTTTCGACTGCAACCACTATTATATCTTTCCAGTGCAGTGCATGTCAAACACTTGACATCTGTCCTATAATAACAGCGTATCAACGTATAGAAAGGAGCATTATCCATGCAAAACAACCCTATTTTTAACCTGTTTCGTCAAATGAAAGCCAATGCCATTGCAACAGCGGTCATTGAGCTGATTCTCGGCCTTTTCATTTTTATGCGGCCGGAAGCAACGGGTTCCGCACTCATGAGCATGCTCGGAACCTTTATCCTTCTTTTCGGTATCATCCATATCGTTTCTTTCCTTGTGGATCACGAAATCCATTTCTCTTACTTTCAGCTTGTCATGGGCATTGCAGCCGCTGTCGTTGGCCTGCTGTTTCTGACCCGTCCCATGCTGCTGGCCGGCTTCATTTCCCTGATTCTCGCATTGTTTATCATTGCAGGTTCCATCAATGAGCTGGAACGTGCCATTCGCCTCAGAGAATTCGGCTACAGTCAGTGGTGGCTGGCAGCGATGGTAGCTGTCATCACGCTGTTCCTCGGCATCAGCCTCATCCTGTTCCCGGGATTCTATGGAGAAATGCTCATGCGTGCCATCGGCATTTTCCTCATGGTGGAAGCGATTTCCGATCTTCTCACGATCCATCGTATTACCCTGTATACCAGATCTTAAAATTCCTTCCGAAAAAGCTGATTTTCTGCAGCCTTCCCCGTCTCCCTGCTTGCTGGCGGTTCTAACACAAACCTGCCCTGCACCAGATTCCCGGACGGAAGGTGCGCATTGATGGCATAACCTTTCTCCCTCCCGGATTCTTTCTTCCATCTGCTGACTCAGCGACTCCGGGTTTCTTCTTCCGATTCCGCAGGAAGACAGCCCCTTTCATAGAAGTATTTCTGAGACAAGCAGCCGGTATCCTGCCTGGATTTCACCCGCATCCCCGCTTTCCATCACCAAGGAGGACATATGAAGAAGCAACCTTTCAATCACGGCTGGCAGTTTGCTCATCTCGGTGAAAAAGCCTATCAGCCCGTAACCCTTCCTCATGACGCCATGCTTGCCGAGCCGCGAACGGAAGAATCCCGGGGCGGCATCAATATCGGATGGTTCGAAGGACGGGATTACGAATATCAAAAGACTTTTTCCCTTTCTGCCATTCCTGCACATGCAGTGCTGGAATTTGAAGGTGTCTACCGAAATGCAGAAATCTACCTGAATGGGAAAAAGGCTGCATTTCGCCCTTATGGCTATACCAATTTCTTCGTAAACTGCGACGGATTTCTGCAGGAAGGTTCCAACTCGGTCCGAGTCATCTGCCGCAATGCGGATCAGCCAAATTCCCGCTGGTATTCCGGTTCCGGCATTTATCGCCCTGTCTTCTTTTATACCGGCGGTGCACAGTATATTGAACCGGACGGAATCCACATCAAGACCATTTCCCTCCATCCGGCGGTCATTGAAGTATCCGTTCAGGCATGCGGAGACGGTCCTCTGAGTATTTCCATTCTTGACGGGAATCGGGAAATTGCATTCGCTGACACTTCCGAACGAAAAGCAACGTTTACATTGCCCGAAGCACATCTGTGGTCTCCAGAAACACCTTACCTGTATTCCTGCCGAGTCGATTTTGCCGGTGATGCAGCGGAAGCTCCCTTCGGCATACGTACTCTCCGCTGGGGAAAGGAAGGCTTCCTGCTGAATGACCAGCGGGTCATTCTCCGCGGTGCCTGTATCCATCATGATAACGGATTGCTGGGTGCCGTCTGTGATCCGGATGCAATTGAAAGAAAGATCCGTCTCCTTCAGGAAAACGGCTATAATGCAATCCGTTCCGCTCATAATCCCTGCTCCAAAGCGCTCCTGGACATCTGTGATCGTCTTGGCATGCTGGTGATGGATGAGTATATTGACTGCTGGTTCATTCACAAAACGCATTTCGACAGTGTGGACTATTTTGAAGAATGGTGGCGTCAGGACCTTACGGACATGGTACTGAAGGACAGAAATCACCCGTGCGTCATCATGTACTCCATCGGCAATGAAGTATCAGAAACTGCCAAGCCCAGAGGAATTGCCCTCACGGATGAAATGACCCGGTTTCTCCACGCTCTGGACGATACCCGACCTGTCACCTGCGGAATCAATATCTTTTTCAATTTTCTCAATTCCATCGGCTTCGGCCAGTATTCCGACGAAAAAGCCGCAAAGGAAGCTGCACGCAATGAAAAAGCTGCCTCTTCCGGAAAAAAGAGAAAGGAAAAAGCCACCGGATCCAAGTTTTTCAATGACATGGCAGGGCTGTTCGGCGCTGAGGTCATGAAACTGGGTGCGGTCCTGCACGGGAGTGATGTCACTACCCGGGACGCTTACGCCAGGCTGGATATTGCCGGCTACAACTATGGAGAAAAACGCTATGCCAAAGACCTGCGAAAATATCCGGACAGGGTGATCGTCGGCTCGGAAACCTTCTGCAGCGATGCCTATCGCTTTTACGAAATGGCAAAGACAAATCCCCGGCTGATCGGCGATTTCGTCTGGACCGGCTTCGACTACCTCGGAGAAGTGGGGATCGGCAGCTGGGAATACAAAGATTACGCTCCAAGTTTTGACCATGGTCCCGGCTGGATCGCAGCAGGTGCCGGACGAATTGACCTGACGGGGAAACCTTTGGGAGAAGCTTTCTATACCCAAGTTGCATTTGAACGTACAGCCGGTCCTTTCCTTGCCGTACGTCCGCCCTGCCATTCCGGAAAACACAGTCCCAGTGCCTGGAAGATGACAAATGCCATTCCTTCCTGGAGCTGGCATGGCTCCGAGGGAAAAAAGACTTACATTGAAGTCTATGCCCGTGCTGAAAGGGTGGACCTGTTCCTGAACGGAACGCTGCGGGGAAGAAAAAAACGCCACGGAAACTGTGTGTTTGTTTTTAAGGTTCCCTATGAAGACGGTACGCTCGAAGCCATTGCATATAGTAAGGAAGGAAAAGAAATCGGCCGTGACCGGCTGATCACCGCCGGTCAGGACCTGCATCTTCGGCTTCTGCCGGAAAAACTAACCGCAGAATCCGGGCATCTCGCCTTCTTCCGTCTCTCCTTTACCGATTCAAACGGGATCGTACAATCCACGGCACGGGACCTTATCCACGTAAGCGTGGAAGGCGGCACGCTTGTCGGACTGGGTTCTGCCTGTCCTTATTATGAACGCTCCTATCTCTCGGATACCTGTGATACCTACTATGGAGAAGCTTTGGCCATCGTACGCGCCGGCAGTGCCGGTTCACTGGTCATTCATGCACAGACCGACAAGCTTCAAGCAGAAACCGTAATCCCCATCTACTGAGCGTCTCCCGGGATATCGCCGTTCAGTCCATCCCCTGTAACCATCCTTTCTATTCCAAAAAAGTCTATTCTGTCCCTCCAAATGCTGGAGGGACTTTTTTGCTTTGTCCGCTTAAAACTGCTTTATTTTCCGATGCTTCTTTTGTGCATTTTTGCACTTTCTTTTCTTTTCTTCCTGAAAGTTTCTGATTTTTGAAACAGCATCTTCTGTATCTTTGCCCTCTTGCTTTTCTCTGCTTCCCCTCCTATAATACGGAACTCAACAGCGGGAACCCCCCCCCGCTGCAGCCGCCCGCCGTTCCGGGCGAATTCAGGAGGAATAACATTAGAATGACAACAAATTTAACAAAGGGTTCTCCTTTGAAACAGATACTTTCCTTTACCATGCCCCTGCTGGCAGGACTCATTTTCCAGCAGTTTTACAATCTGGTGGATACCATGATCGTCGGCAGGACACTTGGCCTCACTGCACTGGCAGGGGTCGGTGCCACCGGTGCGCTGAACTTTATGGTGCTCGGTTTCTGCATCGGCCTGTGTTCCGGATTTGCCATCCCGATCGCCAGAGCCTTCGGGGCGGACAACATCTCTCTCCTTCACCGGTTCGAGTACAACGGCATCGTTTTGTGTTCGATCTTTGCCCTCGTTCTGACCCTGGTCACTACCTTCTTCTGCCGTCCCCTGCTTGTCTTCATGGGAACCCCTGCAGACTGTCTGGAGGAAGCTTCCTCATATCTTTTCATCATTTTTGCAGGAATTCCGGTCACCTGCATGTACAATCTCGCTTCCGGCTACCTTCAGTCCCTGGGAGATTCCAGAACACCGTTCCTTTTCCTCGTGCTTTCTTCCGTTCTCAACGTTTTTCTTGACTACGTCCTGATCACGAAGACTTCCCTTGGCGTCGCCGGAGCCTCTCTCGCAACCGTCATCGCCCAGGGAATATCCGCCGTGCTCTGCGTTCTCTGGATTATCCTGCGTTTCCCGATTCTTCACTTTTCACCCCTCAAAGTACCCCTTCGCCTGAGTGTCTTTGCCGAGCTCTGTCATTACGGCCTGCCGATGGGCCTTCAGTACACGGTAACTGCGGTAGGCTCCATGATTCTGCAGATGGGCGTCAATACGCTGGGATCCGATGCGGTCGCCTCCATGACCGCCGCAACCAAAATCAGCAATTTTCTCTCCTGCCCCACCAACGCACTGGGCACTACCATGGCCACCTACTGCGCGCAGAACGTCGGCGCCGGCAAACTGGACAGGCTCAACCGCGGAACGTTTTCCGCCTGCCTTCTGGGCTTCGGCTATTCGGTCATCGCCTTTCTTATCGCCTTCTTTGCCTCTTCCCAACTGACCGCCATGTTCATCACCGGAGACAACATCTCTTCCCTGCTGAGTCTTTCCCGACTCTATCTTCTGATCAACACCGCTTCCTATCCGCTGCTCACCATGGTAAACGTTCTGCGTTTCAGTATTCAGGGAATGGGTTATTCCACGCTCTCTATCTTCTCGGGAGTCATGGAGCTGATAGCACGTGCAATCTGCGGTATCATGCTGATTCCTGCTTTCGGTTTCCCTGGCTGCTGCTTCGGAAGCCCTCTCGCCTGGCTTTTTGCCGACTTCTTCCTGCTTCCTGCCTTCTTCCTGTGCCAGCGCAGGCTGAAGGGACGGGTTACTCCCCTTCCCGCCGTTTCTGCCGAGATTTCCGAACCTTCCAGGGTTCCCGTTTCCGCTCACAAAGCAGTTTCTTCTGCGGTGCGCTGAGCTTCGTACTTTCTTTCGTTCCATCTTCCTTCCCCTGTGGGAACGGGCAGGAAATGCCTTCCGGGTTTCTTCTGTTTTGTTCTCCCACAAACAGCATATTTTCACTTTTTTCCATTGACAAGAAATGCCCGTGTGCACTATAATACGGGCGTTCGGATTGATAGCTCAGTCGGTTAGAGCACCCGCCTGATAAGCGGGAGGTCGGTGGTTCGAGTCCACTTCAATCCACCATAAGTCCAGACCCTTTTGCGGGTCTGCTCCAAATCCCCGGAACTTCCGGGGCATACCACTCGGACTCGAATGATATGATTTCGAGTCCTTTTTAATGCTAAAGAAAGGTAAGGAGGCTCAGCATGCAAGTATTTGTATTCGTTCTTAACCGTACGGAGCATCTCGAAAATCTTCTTCAGAGCTTTTCAGAACACGGCATTTCCGGTGCTACTGTACTCGACAGCAAAGGCATGGCCCGAATTCTTCACAGTGAAGATGAACTGCCAATTATTTATGGCCTTCGCTCTATTGTGGAGCCGGAACGTCGGAGCAGCAAAACCATTTTCTGCGTACTGCCTGACGAGAAGGTGCAGCTCGCACGGGATATTGTCAACAAGGTTACGGGTGGTCTGGATGTTCCCGATTCCGGAATCATGTTCGCAATGCCGCTGACTTTTGTTGAAGGACTGGAGAAAACGATTAAAAAATGAATATTTTGCTTATCATTGGAATTGCCATGGGTGCCGGGCTGCTCTTCAGCCGCGGTGCCCACTTCGTGAAACTTCCTAACGTTACCGCATTCCTGCTGGCAGGGCTTCTTCTCGGCCCAAGTGTCACCAACATCATCACCCGGGAGCAGGTTGCTTCCATGGGCGTCATTTCCGAAGTTGCTCTGGGTTTCATCGCCTACTCCATTGGCGGCGAATTCAAATTAAGCTACCTGAAAGCGATCGGCAAGGCTCCTCTGACCATCACTCTCTTCCAGGGCCTTGCCACCGCTCTGTGTATTGATGTCGGACTGATCCTGATGGGCTACAATCCTCCCATGTGTCTGCTGCTGGGTGCCATTGCACTGGCAACCGCACCGGCCGCCACCCTCATGGTTGTCCGTCAATACAAAGCACATGGCCCTGTCACCTCCATGCTGCTGCCCGTCGTGGCCATGGACGATGCCCTGGGACTCATGGTATTCTCCGTCTCCGCATCCGTGGTTTCTGCCATGCTGGGAGGCACCATCACCGTGCAGAGCATGGTGCTCGCTCCGATCCTGGAGATCGTCGGAAGCCTTCTGCTCGGCGCTGTCCTTGGCGTTGTTCTCGCATACTGTGCCCGTTTCTTCGGCTCCCGCGGCAACAAGCTTGCCCTGTCCATCGCCATTGTACTGGCAGGCGTAGGACTTTGTGACATGTTCAACCTTTCTTCCCTGCTGGTATGTATGATGATCGGTGCTGTCATGGTCAACCTGAGCCAGCAGCAGGAAGTTCTGATGGAACAGTGCGACCGCTTCACCCCACCGCTTTTCCTGCTCTTCTTCGTGCTCTCCGGAGCAGATCTTGATCTGAGCATTCTTCCTAGCGTCGGTATTATCGGTCTCTTCTATCTGCTCCTTCGTACCCTTGGCAAATGGGGCGGCACCCTGCTGGGCGCTATTGTCACCCATGTGGATCCCAACATCAAAAAATACCTGGGGCTTACATTGCTGCCGCAGGCCGGTGTAGCCATTGGTATGACGCAGATGGTTACTGCAAGATTTCCTGAACTGGGAACGGAAATCAATACCATCGTTCTCGCCGGTGTTTTTGTCTTCGAACTTGTCAGCCCCGTTATCACGAAAATCGCCCTCATCAAGGCCGGCGAAATTGATCCCAGCAAAGCCTGATTATCTGCATCCTGACATTTCAGGATGTTTTTTTATGTGTTCCGCCCATATATTTAAAAAATATTGATTTTTTTCGTTCAATGTGTCGATAATGTGTTATAACCTGTCTTTTTCAGTTGTCTGAGAGGACAAGCCACCCCGAATAATTGAAA
>CAMVHE010000121.1 GCA_947167215.1 uncultured Clostridia bacterium | reverse complement strand
AGCGTCCGCCTACATTGGTGGGGAAGGGAACAAAGGTATAGCCTTCTGCTTTGCACAGCGCTTCCAGCGAGGAGCCGTAGGTACCGGTGCAGATGGTACGTTTTGCCGCTTCTTGAGGAGAATAGCGTTTGGCCATGGCTTCACGGAGAATGCGGAAGGAAGAACCGGGCTCGAGAGTTTCGAAGTTTTTGGCGATGATATCGACTACAAAGTTCTTTCCCTCCAGCTTTTTGAGCATTTCCGAAAGGGCATGGGGAGAAAGGGTATTGCCGCCGTAGATGATTTCCGGACCGCTGCCATTGGCAAGGGCTTCAATCACCGAGCGGGCTGCATTGTTGCTGCCGCCGACTCCGACAAGCACAAAGGCATCGGAGGTCCTGCGGATTTCCGCAGCCAGCGCCTCGATTTCGGAGAGCTGTGCATCGCCTGCCCACTCATCCAGGTTCAGCCAGCCCTGGCTGTCACTGTATTTTTCTTCCCCCTGCTTTGCGCGTTCCAGAATAGGCTCAGCATCGGCCATGGCATTCTGAAGAGCTTGCTCGGTAACGCGGTTTGCAGGATCTTTGATGATAAGATTCAGCATATGTTTACACTCCGTTTCTCAGATCAATGAGTTTGGGGAGAGGTTCGCCCAGCAGGGGACGGCACCATTCACGGAAGGCATCGGTTATTCCGTTTCCTTCTGCATTGATGAACTCCTCCGGCATCTTGCGCTCGGTCATCATGACTTCATGAATGTCTACCAGGAAGGTTTCACTGGCATAGGTTTCACCGGGCAGCCTGCGGATGGCAACCATCTTTGCGGTTTCGCCGGCGACGGCAGCTGCAACAGCAGCACGGCCGCAGGCTTCCGCTTCATCCCGGTCCACCCGGCTCTGCCAGGCGATGGAGGCACGTCCAAGAAGGCCGGGCTTTTCGGAACGTGCTTTATATCCGAGCTTTTTGGTGATGAGATTGGCAAGATGGGCAGATACATCGCCGAAATATGTGGCACGTCCGACGGTGAAAATCGGTTCTACAATGGGTTTCCCCGCCGCATCATGGAGGCCTTCGCTGGCAACGACCACGCCGTGTCCTTTTTCATCGATGAGTTTTTTCACATCCCGGAGGAAAGCTTCCTCATCAAAGGCACGCTCCGGCAGATAGATCAGGTCCGGACCATGGGCATAGCTGTCTGTGGCAAGGGCGGAAGAAGCGGTGATCCAGCCGGCGTTGCGGCCAAGGGCTTCAATCACAACCACATGAATGGGAAGGCTTTCGACATCGCAGCAGACCTCGGCCACCGATCCTGCCATATAGCGGGCGGCACTGCCGAAACCCGGGGCATGGTCGGTGATGGCCAGATCATTATCGATGGTCTTCGGAATGCCGATGACCCGGATATCCGTATCCCGGCACCGTGCCTGCAGCTTGCCGCAGGTATCCATGGTGCCGTTGCCGCCGTTCATGAGGACATAGCGGACCTGGTATTTTTTGAGGATCGGGACCATTGCTTCATACTCGGCAGCTTCCAGTGCATCCCGGGAGGTGCCGATGGCGGAAGCAGGACTGGTCAGAAGGCCTGCCAGTTCTTCCTCCGGCACGTTGGAAACGTCCTTCAGCTGTTCCCGGAGAAGCCCTCCGGTTCCGCCGATGGCTACATAGACGCGGTCAACCTCCGGACTTTCCTGTGCGGCGCGGATGGCGCCGTACAGGGATGCATTGATGACGGCGGTTGGTCCGCCACCATGCATGATGATGAGGTTTCTTTCCATGGAATTGCCTCCCAATGCTCAGCAGCCGCAGGGATGGGAAGGAGCATCATCCCGGAAATGGCTGTTTTCGGCAGGATCCTTCATGCACAGGTGCACTGCAGCGGTGGTAAAGGTACGCGGAAGTGCCAGAATGTTGGGATTGTCTCCCACAAATTTCCGCTTGGCATCTTCGAGCGCTTCCTCCACGGTAGCCCGGGTCTTGAGGCCCATGCCTCTGGCAATGCCGGGCTCACGGGCGCCGACGATATAGATGGCACTGGTATGCATTTCTGCCAGATGTCCGCAGCTCATCATGGAGAAGCCGTGGAAGGGATGGAAGGCATTGGCAAAGCGGTACTGACGGATATATTCTTCCTTGGTGGCGAAGTATTCGCCATACCGGTTCATATCCGGCAGGGTCTGCATATAGTCATGCTGGAACATTTCATAGAGCTCGGGCAGATAGGGCCAGCGTTCCTTGTGGAACCATCCGTCGCAGATGGAGGGCACGATGAACACGCAATGGTCTGCCAGAACCCGCTTATGACGGATAACCTGGGCGGAGAGCGCCTGCATCATCTGGATGGGATTGGTGCCCATTCCGTTGCCGTAATGGAAGTTGGTGGGCATGCCGAAGACGACGACATCGTACTTCTTTTCTGCCCAGTGCACATAGGTGCGCTTGTCAGCCATCTTCCAGGAAACGGGCTGCATTTCCTTGGCATAGCCGGAGTTGATTTCGATCTGGCGGGACTTGGTGTCGAGAACGGCATCGCAGCAGAAGAATTTCTTTCCCATCTTCTCTTCCATGAGCATTCCCTGGCGGTCGAATTTGTCACGCATCAGGCTGTTGGTGGAGACAGGAACGAAATCGGGACGGTGCATGACCTGAGGCACATGGTGTGCAGAGATCGAACGCCAGTGGGAGATGCCGGTGGCGCAGTGCTTGTATCCGCCGGAATAGCCGCCGTAGGGATTTCCCTGGGTATGGCCGATGAGAATGGCAACGTCCGCATCATAAACGTACTTGTTCATGATGACATGGTCGCCCTGATCGGTGTAGCCGATATCCACCAGATGCTCGTAGTCCTCGCTGTCGTGGCTGGTGATCTGGCCGGTATACCAGAATTCATTGAAAAGCTCTTCGCCGAGAATGGTGCGGGCTTCGTTCATGGGCGTACGGGGATGCAGGCCGTTGCTGAAGAGCAGCAGGATGTCCTCCTTCCGGACGCCGACATCATAGAGCTCGTCGAGGCAGCAGCGGATGGAGACTTTCCGGTGGCTGGTGGGCTGGTTTCCGCCCTTGACGATGTCCGGAATAACGATGACAACCTTGTTGCCGGGCTTGGCGATTTCCCGCAGCGGCGGCATGCCGATGGGATGACGGATGCTGTCCAGCGTGGCAGCATAGAGGCTGTCCCAGTCCTGGGGAAGACAGGGCGGATCCGCGACGGTTTCGCCGGGAATAAAGACATCGGTATAGTCGGGCAGGTTGGCACTCATGAAACCATTGCCATATTCAAACTGAAGATTCATAGGAAACCTCCTTACTGCTGTACATGTTCAAGATAGATGCGGATGATTTCAAGATATTCATCCGGATAGAAGCCGATTTCGCCGCTGAAGCGGGTGAGGGCAATGAGACCGCCGTCGATTTCCGGGATGCCGGCAAGCATGGCGGCATTATCCTTTTTCAGTCCGCCGCCGTAGATGACGGGAAGGCCGCCGGTCTGTTCCTTGATGAAACGGGCAATGGGGGCGATGACATCTGCTCCCGGAGGAGTCTTGCCGGGGCCGATGGCCCAGATGGGCTCATAGGCGATGATCACCTTGGATTTATCCACGCCGTGAAGGCCGATGGACAGCTGTTCGCTCAGGACCTTTTTCCAGTTTTCCCGCTCTTCCGCCTTTTCACCGATGCAGTAGGTAACCGTAAGGCCGGCGCGGATGGCGCAGAGGATTTCCTGGTTCAGCAGCCGGTTGACGGCAGCAGTATCGGTTACTCCGGCTTCCTGCAGGATTCCCAGCTTGTCGGCACGTTCCTCGCAGTGGCCGATGATGGTGCTTTCCACACCCAGCGCACGCATGGCAGCGGCAGGACGGTTGGTGGTGAAGGCACCGAAATTGCCGCCTACGGCGACATCCTGACGGTATACGCTCTGGCAGCCGACTTCCACCAGACTGCCTTCCGGACGGGCGGCAGCGGCGGGAATGACATGGGCTTCGGGGAAATACATGGGGAAACGGGCGCATCCGGCATACCGGGCAAGCTCTCCGCTGACGGCTCCCACGATGGTGGAAGCCCAGTCAGCCGGTGCCGCAATGCGGTTGACGCCGCCTTCGGAAGCAGGAACATCAAAACGCTTCAGATTGAGACAGAGATGACGCATCAGATTCCCTCCTTTTTATAGCGGTCCGCCATTTCTTCCAGGGTGACGGGCCGGATGAGGTTGCTCTTGCGGTAAGAACCGAACTGAACCAGCAGGGGAGCGATGGATTCCTTGACGCCGTTTTTGAGGCATTCCACTACGCGTGCCACGTCGTCGTCCGGGATGTTGCCGGTGAGAACGGTATCCTTGATGGAATTCAGATAATTGCGCGGATCAAAGTTCTTGGGGTTGGCGCGCATGGTTTCATAGATCGCACCGATGGAGGCGCTCTTCTGGAGCTCCGGATTATTCAGGAACAGCTCCAGCAGATTGCGGGTGCAGGCCAGGCGGATGTCCGTGTCCACGTTGATCTTGTTGATGCCCAGTCGTGCCACATCCACCAGCTGATTGACGTCAATGCCGAAGGCGTTTTCCAGCGTGCCGCCCATGGCGTTGATCTGCTGTACATATTCCTGCGGAACGGTGGAGGAACCGTGGCTGACAAGGAAGCCGCGGATGCCTTCATGCATCATGCATTCCTTGGTGGCAATGGCGATTTCCCGGCGGATCTTCGTGTCCTTGCCCTTGTTGGCGCCATGGCAGGTGCCGTAGGAGATGGCGAGGGCATCGCAGCCGGTCTTCTTGAAGAAATCGATGGCCTGCATGGGGTTGGTGTAGGTGCTGGTGGCGGAGAAGACGTGATCTTCCACACCGGCGAGGACACCAAGTTCACCTTCTACGGTAACGCCGTAGGGATGGGCAAGCTTGACAACCTCACGGGTCAGCTCCACGTTCTCTTCATAGGGGAGGGAGCTGCCGTCGATCATGACGGAGGTGTATCCGCCGTCAATGCAGGCCTTGACGCTTTCCACGCTCTTCCCGTGGTCGAGGTGGAGAGCAACCGGAATCGGGGCGTCTTCACCGAAACGGCGGACAGCATCGCCGATGATCTTGGCACCGCGGCGCTTGTCCTCAATACTGGCATGCATGAAATCCGGGGCATCTCCCATATAGGCGTTGGATGCCTCCGCACCCTGCAGGATGGCGCCGGAGCGGAGCAGGGAGTGGATTTCGATGGCAGCCTCTATCTGAGATACGCTGTTCATGTTAAAGGCAGCCTGGCCGTAACGGTATTCGTCTGCGGCCTCCAAAATAGATCTCATGGGAACAAGCATGGTGTATATCCTCACTTTCTTTATGATGCAATTTCGGAAAGAAGATGACTTGTGTATCGTGCGGCAGGGAAGCCTTTTCGGAAGACAGACCTGTTGCACGAAGCTTAATTCATTTAATAAAATATCAAAAACAGAGGGTTTTGTCAAGCATCTAAAAGAAAAAAAGAAGAAAAAAATTTCCTGTAAGATTGCAAGAATGTTTGACATCCATCCGAACATCTGGTATGATTCATAAAAATTAATCAATCAAATAAAAAAATTAAACCCGAAATACACGGACGCTTTTTCCTGAAACAGGGCTGACGGGAAAGAAGGAGGAAGAATATGCGGATCGGTTTTCTGACCAATGCACTGGTGGAACAATCCAGAAGGAGCGGAGACCATCGCTTTGAAACACTTCCACAGGTAGCGGACTGGGCGGCTTCCCATGGTTTTACAGACCTGGAATGCGGACCGATGCTTCCCCTGGACCGGGGGGCATATGAAAAGGTGCTTTCCGATGGGAAAATTTCGATTACGGCGCTGATCTACTGCCGGAACTATCTTTCCACGGACAGGGAGGAGGCGGCAATGCATCTTACCGCACTGAAGGAACGCATCTCTTTTGCCGGTGCCCTGGGGATCGACAAGGTGGTGACTTCCACCGGCATTGACAAGCGGATTGAAGAGGGAATCTATGACCGGGATCCCGCGGTCAAGGACCGCGCCAATATGATCCGCAGAATTCCGGTCCGCAGCCTGGACCAGGTGGCGGAGATTTTCCTGCCGCTGGTGGAGGAAGCGGAAAAGCAGAATGTACGCATCTGCTTTGAAAACTGCCCGCTGATGGGAAATATCGCGATTTCTCCGGTAATGTGGAAGGTTCTATTTGAGCGTCTGAACAGCAGCAGGGTTGGGCTTGCCTATGATCCCAGCCATCTGGTCTGGGAGATGATCGACCCCTATCTGCCGGTTTCGGAATTTGCTGACAGGATTTTCCATGTACATGGGAAGGATACGAGAATCGACCGGGCACGCCTTGTGCGCACGGGCATTCTCACCGATTTCAGCTGGTGGGAATATGTCATTCCCGGCAGGGGAGAGATTGACTGGACAAAACTGCTGTCAGAACTGGTCAGAGCCGGTTATGTCGGTACGCTCAGCCTGGAGCATGAAGACAAGGCGTACGAAGGAACAACGGACGCAGTGGAAGAAGGCCTGCTTGCAGGAAAGCAGGCCCTGGAACAGGCGATGGCGGAAGCCGGAAAGGACAGAAAATGATCAGGATTGGAATCATCGGCTGCGGAAGCACCATTGGAATCGCCAAAAACCATATTCAGGCATATCTCTGCTGCAGGGATGCAGTCATTACCGCATTATACGATCTGGAGCCGGAAAGGGCGGAAAGCTATATTGCCCAGTTCGGGCTGACGGAGGCAAAGGCCTGCAGAAGCCTGGAGGAGCTCCTGGAAAGCTGCGATGCCGTCAGCATCTGCACCCCCAATGTGACCCATGTCCCCCTGACGGTGCAGGCACTGGAAGCGGGAAAGCACGTGCTGTGTGAAAAACCTTTTGCCCCGAAGGCAGAAGACTGCGACGCCGCCATCACGGCAGCCAGGAAGAGCGGCAGGGTGGCCATGATCGGCCTCTGTTACCGGGATATCCCCGGCATGGTTTATCTGAAGAAACTCCTCGATGAAGGAAAAATGGGAAGAATTTTCTTTGTACGGGAAGAGCAGGGCGGCAACCGGATTGCCAACCCGGAGGTCAAGCTGGAGTGGCGCATGCAGAAAGCACTGTCCGGACCGGGAGCCCTGGCAGACTTCGGCAGTCACATGATGGACATCTGTGACTATCTGCTCAGGGATTTCTGCGGGCCCATCCGGGAGATCAGCTGCATGGAAGGAACGTTTATTCCCGAGCGGGAGGTCATCGGCGGAAACGGGGAAAAGGATGCCGTAACCAACGATGACGTTGCCTGCTGGATCTGCAGGACGGAAAAAGGAACGCTTTACAGCTTCACGGCCTGCCGGATCGGCACTCCTTTCCGGCTGGAAATTGTCGGGGAGGGCGGCCAGATGATCTTCGACGGTGCGCATCCTTTTGAACTGACACTGCAGCTGAAGGACAAAAACGGCGGCTATACATCGGGTCCCCAGGTGGTGCCGGTGCCCGAAGAGTGCTACGGGCCGGATGCAGACGCCCCGCGTAAGCCTTTTATCATAAATTTCTACTATGAGGTCCGCCAGTTCCTGGATGCCATTGAGGGCAGGAGGGAGCCGACCCTGACTCTGGAGAGGGGGCGCTATGTGCAGTACCTGATCGAAACGGCACAGCGGTCTGCGGAGGAAGGCGTCATTACCGTGGCGGAAAAGGAGGCATGAGCATGAAGCTGGGAGGGCATTGCGTATTATTCGGCCCGGCGATCAAGGACGATACGGATGGGGTCCTTGGAAAACTGGCCTTTGCCGGAGCCGAAGGCTGTGAACTTGGCGAACGCTTCTTTTCCCTGGAGGAACGGGAAAAACTGGAAGAGGCCCTTTCCCGGCACCATCTGGAGCTGGCAGGACTTCACTGCAATAATCTGTCCCTCATGGACCTCCTCTATGACGTGGCGAAAAGCCGCCAGGCGCTCCGCAGGACAGCTGCCTTTGCGAGCCTTACGCCTAACCGGAATGTCATTGCCACCGGTTCCACGGGCGATAACCGGGAGGAGCTGCGCCTTCGCAGGATCTGTGACGGATCCGCTCAGACGGAGCTGCATGACCCGGAACAGGTTGCGGTGCTTGCAGTACGGCTGAATGACCTGGTCCGGGAAATCCGTGACGAATTCGGTGTCACCGTCCACTACCATAACCACAGCTGGGAATTTGCAGACAACGGGCTGATTTTCCGGACGCTGGCAGAAAAAGCCCCGGATCTTCATTTCGCACTGGATACTGGCTGGGCAGCCATTTCCGGCTTTGATCCGGTGGAACTCCTGGAAGAGTACCCCGGGCGGTTTGCATATGTGCACCTGCGCGATTACGCGGCCAGGGAAGGCCTTACGGAGCAGAGCTTCGGTGAAGCCCATACCGGTTTTATTGCACTCGGCACCGGCAGCATGGGTTATCCCAGGCTGATGAGGACACTGCAGAAGACACTGCCGCCGGATGGCTGGGCAGTGGTGGAATATGAACTCGGAAATTTTGATGAAAACAGCTACCTGCGGGCAATCAGCTACCTGAAGGGAATCCGGGACATGCTGTAATACCGTTCCGGTGAGGAAGACGGGGGAAGGACACACGCGGCAGGAATGGGTGAAAGGAGAGAGAATATGCCGGAAGCAGTTGGAAAAAACAGTGCAGTTGTCAGGCAGATGAATCTTGAAATTGTCAAACGTATGCTTTATCAGCAGGCTCCAATCTCCAGAAAGGAAATTGCGGACGTGACAGGGCTTACCCCGGCTACCATTACGAATATCATTTCAGAGCTTATTGCAGAGGGGTCCGTGGAGGTTATTCAGGAATCCGGTGAAGAAGATGTCCATTCCAGCGGAAGAAAGCGCGTTTTCCTGGATATTAACAGGGATTATGCCTGCGTCCTCGGTTTTTCCCTGGGACGGGACGGAACAAACTGTGTTCTCTGTGATTTCCAGGGGAAGACCGTCCTGCAGAAGCAGTATGAAACCATGTCCGATGAGTATGGCGTCATGATTCATCAGCTTCAGGGAATCATCAGCGAAATCCGTCAGGGCTTTCCGCAGTACTGGCAGAAGCTGTTCGGTATCGGCATTTCCATTCCGGGGGTAATCAATGCAGGAAAGGGCATCGTCCTCAATCATGGAAAGGAAAGGACTTCCTGGGTCGGTCAGCCGCTGGGGGAGACCATTTCGAAATTTACCGGGCTTCCGGTGCGGGTGGACAATAATATCCGGGCACGAAGCTGCGGAATTGCGATATTTCATCCGGAGAGAACACCTTTGCGCTCTGCCATGTGTCACTGGGAATTGCATGTCCGTTTATCCTGGGAAACCAGGTCATAAGGGGGGAAGATGCAGCGGCGGGAGAACTGGGAAAAACCGTGCTGCTGGTTGAATATGATGCGAAGCTGAAAAAGGAGACGGCCAGGACCCTGGAAGAGCTTTCCAGTGTAAGGACCATGCTTGAAAGGTGCAGGGAGGCAATCTCAGACGGTGTGCAGACCGTTCTTACGGAGCTGTGCCCGGAACCGGAAAAACTGGAGCTGTCCCATCTGCTTCAGGCGCAGGAGGAAGAGGACCCGCTGGTCCGCAGTATCATTGGAAGAGGCATGTTTTACATCGGAGTTGCCCTTGCCAATATCGTGGACATCATCAATCCACGCCTGATCCTGCTGAGCGGAGGAATCTTTTCCCGGGAGGAGAATGTGCAGAGAGTGGAAAAAAGCTTCAGGGATCACCTGTTCGGAGCGGAAGACGATGTGCGGCTGATCGCTGCAGATCTGGGAGAATATGGCGGTGCCATTGGCGCAGCTGCCTGCTGCATTGAGAAGTATTATATTCGTGGATAATCCCTTGAAAAACCGGAAGGACAGTTTTGGACTGTCCTTTTTTTGCGTCAGGGCCGCTGCAGCCACTTTTCCTGTTATACGCCCGCATTTCTGTCAGGATATTCGAAAACCCGGTCCATGCCGGCATGACGGCACCGGCTCTCTGCTGAAGAAGCATGAAAAAAGGAGCTGAGCGTTCTGCTCAGCTCCTGGATAGGAGGATGTATATTGTTTTCGGCGGCTCTGCCGGACAGCCGGAGGATTACAGTTCGTGAATCCTGCAGCAGGTGACAAAATGGCCGCTGGAAACTTCTTCCTGCTTCTGTGCCTGCAGGCATGCTTCGGTGGCATGGGGGCAGCGGGCAGCAAAGCGGCATCCGGGCTTGGGATTGATCGGGCTTGTAAGCTCGC
>CAMVHE010000120.1 GCA_947167215.1 uncultured Clostridia bacterium | reverse complement strand
CCTTACGGGCGCCTCCGGTCTGCTCTCTGCGTCTTAATTCATATCGCCCGCCGGAAATCTTCCAGAGGCGAAGATTGGCATGATGGAGAATAGCATCAAACCCGGAAGTCTGCACATAGGTTTCCAGGGTAATTCTTTCCCTTCCGGCAAGATTCCCGTTAACCAGGCCGGACAGAAAATACAGAAGATTATATTGTTCCTGTGCTTTTTCTGCCAGCTTCCAGGTTGCCCTCAGTTTTTCCCTTCGTTCTGCATTTGCGGTTCTGCGCAGCATAACCGCATTCATCTGCTTCTGAAGTTCCGAAGCCTTCCTCCTGCTCTCCTCTGCCTGCTCATGAAGGGAATCTGCATTTTTTCGGACAATTCCTTCCGCATTTCGAAATGCTTCCTCGTACTGTACTCTGGCAGTCTGCAATTCAGCAGCAAAGTTCTGCTGATTCTTTTCCTCCTCGGTAAGCTTCTGCTCGTCTGACAGAACCTCGACGAATTCCTCCGTTGTTTCAAAACCGTGGGCATTCAGCACTTCCATAAATAGGCGCCTGGCTTCATCTGCTTCATGGCTTCTTGCTACAAGAGCATTGTGTTTTTCCTCTGCCGCAGCTTTAGCCGCTTCGCTGAGCTTCATTGCTTCTGCGTGATCTTTGTCAGCCTTTTCGATCTTCCTCCGGACACGGTCCGCAGCCTTTGCGGCATCCGCTTTGGCCTTCTCGGCTTCCTGCAGTGTTGCATAGCGAAGCTCCGGAATGGCTGCAAGGGCAGACCTGGCGGATGCCATGCGTCCCTGGGCTTCTGTCAGGCGCTTCTCCGCTTCTGCTTTATCCTGGATGGCCTTCCGTTCCTGTTCCCGCAGGGCAGGAAGCTTTGTATTCCTGACAACATTCAGCTGCCTGTTCTCCTTTTCCAGTCGCTCCTGTGTACTCAAAGCCGCTGACAGCGGGAGCTCCAAGGAAGAAAGCAGTTCTTCTGAAATGATGCGGAGTTCCTTCAGCTTTTCCTCCCCCGTCATCTGCCGCAGTACGGGGATCCCCGTTTCCTGCATGTTCTGCAGTATATCCAGCAGTTTTCTTCTGACCTCATCCCGCTGGGCTTCAGCCCTGCTCCTGTTTCGGTCTGCCGCGCTCCTTGCCTCATCCATAGAGGCTTTTGTCTTTTCCGCCTTCTGTTTGAGCTGTTTTACATGTTCCTCCGTCTCATCCTCTGCATATACCTTTGCCGGATACGGATGCGTGGTGCTGCCACAGATCGGACAGGGAACACCGGGAGAAAGGTAGGTAGAAGCAATCAGACCGAAACGGGCATCATCAAAACGATGCTCGGCATCCTTTGCCGCCTCATCGGCAGCATCTGCCTTCTTTCTGGCAGTCTCAAAAGCTTTTGCCGCTTTAGCATACTCTTCGGATATTTTTTCCGCCTCTGGCATCAGATGGTCGTATACATCGGAAGCGTCGGTTTTCAGTCTCTCCATCTGCTGCACTTTCAGCTTTATTTCTCTCAGGGCATCCGGTACACCACTGTGCTCCTTTTCCCAGATATCCGCCTTTGCAAGGCGTTCCCCTGCGTCCTTTTCCGCTTCCTGTGCCTTTGTAAGCTTTTCCGTCTGCTCTGAAATCTCCTTCTGCGCATTCCCGGCTTTTGCTTTCCAGTCATCCCGTATACGGTATTGCTCTTCCTGCGTAGAAAGCTTCGTCACTTCTGCCTCCCAGGCCCTTGCCTCACTTTCCCGCTCATGCATGGAAGAGGCTGCTTTTTCAGCTGTTTTTGCTTTTTGTTCTGCTTCAGCAGCCCGGATATCAGCATCATCAGACTCCTTTTTTGCATCCTGCAGATGCGTCGATGCTTCCATCATACGCCGATAGGGTTCCCCAATCTGCCGCGTTGCCACCTGCGCACGCTGAAGTTCTTTTTTTCTGCGTTCCATTTCCGGGATCTGCACTTCCAGCTCCGCCAGCTGCCGCTGCTTTGCTTCCGCATTATCCAGCAGCTGATTGGTGCTCTTTGCCAGCGCCTCCTCTTTCTGCAGAGCATCTCTCCGGGTTTCCGCTTCTCCTTTGCACTGCAACAGTTCCGATTCTTTAAGAGCATCTTCCTCCTGCAATCTCTCCATCAGAGAATCTGCCTTTTCGAAATGAACGCTTTGCATTTTTCCGCTTACTGCCTTCTTGAGTTCCTCCAGCACGACCGCAGAAGGGCTTTCCGGATCCGCCTGACTCTCGGAGAGCATCTGTGCACAGGTTCTCAGCAGATCCTGACAGTTCCGCTCCGCTTCCTGTGTCCGGTTTTTCAACTGATCCCCCATGCTTCGATACGCATCCGTCATGAAGATGCGCCGGAAGATTTCCCCGCGTTCCTCCGTGGAGGCTACCAACAGTCTCCGGAATTCCCCCTGGGCTATCATGGAAATCTGTTTAAACTGACGGTAATCAATTCCCAGAATATCCTTGAGCGCCTGATCTACCTTCTCCGTTCCTTCCACCGGGGTATCTGGTTCCCTGTACAGGTTTGCACGTTCCGGCTCCTGCCTCATGCCCTCACCGCGTTTTTTTCTGCGCATGTACGCAGGTGAACGCTCCACAAGGTACGTCCTTCCGCCATGAGAGAACTGCAAACGTACCAGAGTCCGCTCGTCTTCCCCTGCATAATCCGAGCGAAGGGATACCGCCTGACGTTCTTCCCCGCTCGCCTTTCCGTACAGGGCGAAGCAAATAGCATCAAAAAGCGTTGTTTTCCCGGCACCGGTCGGTCCGGTAATCAGGAAAGCATTCCCATCCAGCTGAGAAAAATCCACGGTCACCGGTTCGGCGAACGGGCCAAAGGCACTCAGCTCCAGTAGTATGGGCTTCACATAATCACCCCAGCTTCCTCTGCAGCGTGCCGTAGAAGAACCATTTCCTCTTCCTTCGGTTCTTCTCCCAGCACCCTGCGGTAAAAGTCATATATGAGTTCATCAAAAGATCTTTCTGCCGTGCGGCTGATGATCTCACTGGTGCTCTTCTGCCGTGTGCTTTCCCAGGTGATATTCATCAGATAAGGATATACTTCCCGCAGACTGTCTGCAGCCCCACTTATCAGTTCTTCTCCCTGGATCACGGCAAAAATGTAATTCCGCGCCAGTTCCGGGTCTGCCGGATGCAGCAGCATCTCCATCGTTCCACGAACTTCCTTCATATCCCGTTTCGGATGGAGCGGAAGCCTGGTAATTTCCACGTTTCCTTTTTCTTTCATGTCCACCAGGCAGACAGACTTCGCTGTACGGACCTCGCTTCTGGCATATTTCAGAATAGACCCTGCATACCGGCAGGTATCCCTGCCAATTCTCTGCGGTCTGTGAACATGTCCAAGGGCCACATAATCAAAGGCATCGAAGGCTTCCCATCCCACTTTTTCCACTGTTCCAATGGAAATCGGCAGCACTTCGGAACCGTCCAGTTCCGGATCTCCTTTTCCTGTCACAAACTGGTGTGCCACCATCACATTCCGCGCATTGGGATCCAGGTCCGCATATGACAGAGCTACACGGATCGCAGAAGCATAGTCTTTGATATCATCGTCCGGATGCTGGTGCTGCACATGGGACATCTTTACAAAAGGCAGAAGATGAAAATCCACTGCGCCAAACTCATCCTGAAAGCGCACGCGGGGAATATTTCCATCATACCTTCCGGCAATATGCACTCCGCTTCGTTCAAAAAGTGCACTGCCGAACTGCAGACGTTCATCAGAGTCATGATTTCCACTGATCATGAGTAATGGAATTCCGGCGTTCTGCACCTTTCCGATAAAGGAATCCAGCAGTTTTACCGCCTCCTCCGAAGGCACACTGCGGTCGTATATATCCCCGGATATTACCACGGCCTGTACCTCGTTATCCTTTGCCATCTCGAATATTTCCTGTAAAATCACCTCCTGATCCGTAATCATAGAAAAACCGCAGACAGTCTTTCCCAGATGCATGTCCCCCACATGTAAAAATTTCATAGCTTCTCTCCTTGTAAAGCTCTTCTTTCTCCTGTACCGCCTTTCCACGGAACGGTTTTGAAATAAACCGGGATCCGATTCTACTGAAATGTGGCTCCCGGCATTCTGCTGACTTTTGTGGCATTTTATCACATTCGCCCCAGGGTACACAATTACTTTCCTTCACAGAGCTTGACATTCCGACCTTTCCGGTTTAAAGTCTGAACAAATTTATATTGGAAAGAGGTTATCTGTATGCCTTATATTGATGCAAAAATAACGCTTCCCGTATCAGCAGAAAAAAGGGAATCCATCAAAAGCAAACTGGGGGCAGCCATTGCCGCGCTGGGAAAAACAGAATCCTGGCTGATGGTTGGCTTTGAAGATCGCTATGATCTATACTTTGCCGGAAAGAAACAGGAAAAAGCCGCTTTCGTCGCCGTCGCCCTTTACGGAAAGGCTTCAGACAGTGCCTGCAACAGCATGACCGATAAAATCTGTTCCATATTGGAAGAAGAGCTTGAAATCCCTCAGGACCATATTTACGTAACATACCGATTTGTGGACCACTGGGGCTGGAACGGAGAGAACTTCTGACAAGCTTTCTACCTTTCCGCTCCTTCACCAATGGATGCTGACAGAAACACGGCCTGTCCTGGAAACTGCAGCGGGAGTGTCGGATATTATTGTCTGCAGTCAGAATAGCCGCTTCCAAATTCACACAAATCTTCCTTTCCTGCCGGCTTCGGCAGGAAGAAAAAAATCATTTTCCCCGGCAGAAACAGGAAATGGCTTTTCTGTGCGTTTTTCTTTTTTTCAGATCAAGACAGTCGGGAAGCATTTTCCGCACTGGCTTTTTGAAAACGGTCTCTTTTTCTTTCATCTGCCTTATGCTATAATAATTTATCTCGCTTTGCAGCAGAAAAGGAAGGACTTTATATGGCAAAGATCATCAGACTCGGATTTTTGGGCTGCGGCAATATTGGCGGCGGCGTTTATCATTTACTGACGGAAATGCATGATGAAATTCTCGCCCGGGATGGTCTCGACATTCAGATCGTACGTGCGCTGGTCAAAAGCATTCCTGAAGCACGGACAGATGTTCCTGCCTGTATTCTGACGGAGAATGCAGACGATGTTCTGTCCGATCCTGCCATTGACATGGTATGTGAATATATGGGAGGCGAACAGCCTGCAGCCCGCTTCATGGAAGCCGCCCTTAAGAATGGCAAAACCGTGGTCACTGCCAACAAGATGGCCCTGGCACTGAACTGGCACACTCTGCATGCAGCGGCTGCCAGAAGTGGTGCCGGGCTCTACTATGAAGCCAGTGTGGGAGGCGTTATCCCCATCATACGCAGCCTTACCATCTCCCTCGAAGCGGACCGCATCGACTGCGTAATGGGTATCGTCAACGGTACTACCAACTACATTCTGACCCGCATGGCACAGAACGGCGAAAAGTATGATGACGTACTTGCCGATGCCCAGCGTCTGGGACTTGCCGAGCCTAATCCTGCCGCTGATGTGGATGGTTTTGATGCTGCCTATAAACTCTCCATTTTATCCTCTATTGCGTTCCATACCCGGGTTACCTATGAGAAGGTACATCGGGAAGGTATCACGCACATCACTCCGGATGATATCGCATACGGCAGGGAAATGGGATATACCCTGAAATTGCTGGCAATCGGCAAGCGTTCAGGAAATACCATAGAAGTCCGGGTCCATCCGACTTTTCTCCGGAATGACCACCCCCTTGCACGGGTAGACGGCTCCCTCAATGCCATCTATGTACATGGGGCCTACTGTCAGGATATGATGCTCCAGGGCCGTGGTGCCGGTGACAAACCTACTGCGAGCGCTATCTGCGGTGATATTCTTTATGCAGCTTCCCATCTGGCAGACCCCATCGTTCCATCTTTTTCCAATACACCGGATACTGATCCGTCACTCCTCTTCTCGGATGACTGGACCTCCCGCTACTTTGTCCGCCTTAATGCTGTCGATACTCCCGGCGTGCTGGCACACGTTGCAGATTGCTTTGCCGCACGTTCCATTTCCATTGCCTCCATTCTTCAGCGTCCTTCCGCAGAAGGACATGCGGGGATAATTCTCATTACCCATGAGGCACGCGAGCATGCCCTTCAGGAAGCACTTTCCGCTCTTCGTTCCGATATGGTTTCGGTTGAAAGCATGATCCGAGTCGAAGATTAAGTGCTGCTGCAACTATTCTGCAGGATATCCGTTCTGCTTTCAAACTTACATCCATAATGAAAACGGCGTGATCACATGATGATCCGCCGTTTTCTTATCTACTTCTGCTGCACCGCAGTTCAAGGTATCCGATGCATTCTTTCTTCGTAATGAATCTTAATAATAATGTTCCAGTGCGTACTCAAAATGTGCAAAAAGGCCATCTTTCGCCTTCATGCTGATGGAGGTTTCCGGCTGCAGCATATCAAATGCATGCATATTGGTAGCATAGACATCCGCTGCAGCCTCCACTCCTGCCGTTTGCAGATTCCTGACATACTGGAGTGTCTCTGCATAAAAAGGCTCTCCTTCTCCGACGAAGGAATAGCAGGGCGGCAGATTCCTGTAATCTGACTGCTGGGAGGGAGAAGCATAGGGAGCAACCGCCTTCTTCGCATTTCTCCGAAGATAAACATGCCACCCCAGATGGTTCCGCCGGGTGTTCCATACCCTGCCATGATTGTCACGGGAACTTTCCGTATCCAGATTGCTGAGCATCGGGTACAGTGGCATTTGAAATGCGATATGAATTCCCTTATCCCTTGCCATCATACACACGGCAGCGCAGAGGCCGCCGCCTGCACTCTCTCCCCCAACCATAATCCGCTCAAATCCCAGCTTCTGACGGTTTTCATCCATGTACTGCAACACTTCAAAGCAATCATCGACTGCTGCAGGATAGGGATGCATCCAGGCCAGCCGGTATCCGGGCGAAAAGACCGTTGCTCCATACTTTCTGGAGAAATCTGCGCCTCTGCCCATATACACCATTTCCTTCATGCCCGTTATATAGCCGCCGCCATGAATCCAGAGAATGCCTACCGGGACCGGACGAATCCGGGCAGGACGTACCACCAGTGTCGGAACTTTTCCAATTCGGATTCTTTCTTCTGTCAGGAATGAATCCGGTTTGAGCTGAAAGTTCATTATTCTAATTTTGAACTCCTGTCATTTACTGTTTACAATGACCACATTCATGGATTCCACTTCGACCTTTTCCCATACTTTTTCGAGGATATACGGTTCATTTGCCAGATAATCCTCCAGATCCTTACGGGATGGGAAATCCACAATAAGCAGAGACCCTTTCATTTTTCCTGCGTCATCCAGCAACCCTCCGGCGCAGATAATATGGCTTCCAAGCCGCTTCATGCCTTCCAGATGCCGTGGTCTTACCTCCATCCTTTTTTCCAGCATATTGGGACCGTCGGTAGCTTTGATCATAAACTGCATGTTTCTGTTCTCCCTTCATCTCTTTATCCTGCACATGAGCCTCTATCCGTCACTGCGATATCCCGTGTCGGACATTGCTCATGATATCAGTCTTTTTCCGGACACTATCTGTCCTTTTTATCCCGTAATCTCCGGGTTTCACCGCCCGGATATTCACTTAAATGTTTCTTTCCTCAAACATTTCCTCATCAACAGATTCGAGTAAAAACAGGCGTGTAATCGATCAGGAAAATCCTGATGAAAAGCCTCCGGACCTTATTTTGCTAATTCCGTGCTTCCATTGCAAAAAAGCGATGGCTGCAGCACGGAGGAATGTCCGATAACAATTCACAGCGATGCCGATTTTTCCTGTCCTATCCCGCAAGAAGAACAGTCGGCATTTTCGTAATCATAGCACAAAGACATGGTCAGTACAACTTACCACCCAGAAAGAATCTGCTGCTATTTTCCGTTCTGCAGAAAAAGGAAGACCGCCGGCAGGATTCTGCCAGCGGTTTTGCATCTTCGGTATGAACTGTTTTTTACAGAAGCTTTATCCATCCTTGGGGTAAAAGCTTCGTACTGTCTTATCGCAGTTTCTTCCGGATGAATCCCGTCAGAAGGTCCAGCAGGAATACTGTGACAATGACCGTCAGAAGAATTATGCTGACTCTTGACCATCGGGCTGCCTGAATTGCAAAGATCAGCGTTGCTCCGATGCCCCCGGCACCAACCAGTCCAAGTGTGGAAGCACTGCGTACAGCAATTTCGAAATGATTGAGCACCAGAGAAGCATAGATAGGCATGAGCTGCGGAATACGTGCATAGAAAAGGACCTGAACGCCGTTCGCCCCTACTGCCCGGCAGGCCTCTGCCGCACTTTCATCCATTCTTTCCATCTCTTCGGTAAAGAGTTTTCCAAGCATCCCCACCTGATGAACACCGATTGCAAGTACGCCTGCAAAAGGACCCGGCCCTACCACTTTGATGAAGATAATGGCATAAACCAGTTCCGGAAATGCCCGAAGCACATCCAGGATGAATTTGCCAATCCGAGGCGTCACCGGATTCCGCCAGAGATTGCTGGCTGAAAACAGGGTAAAAGGAATAGCCAGCACCGTGCCCACGGTGGTACCAAAGAAGCCGATGGCAATGGTCATAAGCATGAGAGAAAAGATGTCTTCGGTGCTGCCGGTATAAAATGCACTCACATCCGGATGCAGAAGGCTCATCAGGGTTCCGCGGAAGCTTCCCCAGGAAAAGTAGCGGAAGGTGCTGAAATCGATATCCCATGCGCACCAGAGAAGGAACCCTGCCGTCAGAAGCAAAACTCCCCATTTTCTGAATTTTGAATAATTCGCCTTCATTACATCAGCCTCCTGCGGAACGCCTCGGACAGCGTATCCACCGCAACCACCACTGCAAAGATAAACAGGATGATGACGGATACCCGTTCATAACGGAAGAGGCCCAATGCTTCGTTCAGCTTGACTCCAATGCCTCCGGCTCCTACATAGCCCAGCACGGTAGAGGCGCGAACATTCAGCTCAAATGCATAAAAAGCATAGCTGAGAACACTCAGGCTGACCTGCGGCCACACCGTCCATACTGCTGTTTTCAGCTTATTGGCTCCTACCGCTCGTGCCGCTTCAAGGGGAGAAAGGTCAATGGTCTCAATGGACTCAAAGATCAGCTGCGATGTGACACCGAAAGTGAAAATCGCAATAGTTACAACACCCGTCGCTTCCCCAATGCCAATGATGGCCACCAGCAGCGCTCCCAGAAGGAGGTTGGGAATAGTTCGGATAATATTGAGAAAGAAACGGAATATCTGTGTGATTACTACGTTTTCGGTAACCACCGTGGTAGCCAGAAAAGCAAAGGGAATGGCAAACAGTACCCCAAGTGCGGTGCCAAGTGCAGACATCTTAAGGGTCTTTATCATGGGATCCACCAGTCTGGGGAGATAACCGAAGTCCGGATGGGCAAGCTTCTTCAGGAAAGCCTGAACCTGTCCAATATTGCTGATCAGCTGTCCGAAATCCGCACGGGTCATTCGGATGGAACTGAAGAGGCAAACCAGAATGATCGCCATTACAAAAGCTTTTTTATACCAGGCGAAATGAACCGTATCTCTGATTTTCATCGTGATTCACTCTCTTTCAGGAATGAATCCCCTTTGTATACCATGCGCAGAATATCTTCCGTAAGCGTTTCAGGACCGCCGTCAAACACCAGTCTTCCATCCTGAAGTGCCAGGATTCTGTCAGAAAACTGTTTGGCCAGGGCAATGGAGTGTATGTTGACTACAATTGTCTTGCCCATGTCCTGGTTTATTTTTCTCAGCTCCGTCATAATTTCCACCGAAGTGGCCGGATCCAGTGAAGCAACCGGTTCATCCGCAAGTACGATGGACGCCTCCTGAAAAAGGGTTCTTGCAATGGATACCCGCTGTTGCTGCCCGCCGGATAGATTGTCGCACCGCTCATGCAGTTTATCCTGCAGTCCTACCTTTTCAAGCACCTCATTGCAAAGCCTGTAATCCTCTTTTGAGAAGATTCCCAGGATACTTCTGATGGTCGAATAGTAGCCCAGTTTTCCGGAAAGGACATTGCGCTGTACGGTTGAACGTTTTACCAGGTTGAACTGCTGGGAAATAAGGCCTATGGTTCTGCGCATGTCCCTAAGTTCCCGTCCTCTGGCTGTCGTCAGAGATTTGCCGTTAACGGTAATCTCTCCCCCCGTAATCGTATTCAGTTTGTTGATTGCGCG
>CAMVHE010000119.1 GCA_947167215.1 uncultured Clostridia bacterium | reverse complement strand
AGGCAGCAGTGCCCGTTATCTCTTCCAGACAGATGCTGATGCCAGCACTATCTGGTTCTATGCTGACGGTGTGCTCTACAACTACAACGCAGGTGCAGCCTTCAAGGGTCGTGGTGATGCAAGCACCGTTACTGAATTTGGTTTCGAAGGCGCTGCAAGTGATGTTTGTAAGTATAATGTTCGCTTCCTCCCCGGCAGCGGTGTTCGTCGTTACCTCTATGCATGGGGTCCCAGTGATACCAATGCCAACAAGGCTGACCAGAACGGTATAGAGGCCACCAATACACTCTTCTCCCTCGAAGCTGTTACCGAAATCCCCGTTGCAGTTTCTGAAGCTCGCTATGCAACTTTGTACTTGCCCGTTGGTGTTCAGGCTGTAGAGGATGGTGCGGGGCAGATGGCCTGCAGCCTCGAGGGATCCCAGGAACTGGGCGGTTTCGGAGCTGGGGGCGCTGTTGTCGACGCAGTCGAATCCGGTGTCGGGACCCATCTTGCCGTACATGGTCAGGTTGTTGTCCCGGCGGCAGCCGTAGTGGAGCTGCATGGCCCAGTCGCGTTTCTTGTATTCGCCGGCCACGAAGGACATGAAGGCAAACTTGAACCTGACTTCCTCTTCCCGGGTGGGGATGGTGCCTGCCAGACGGTTCCTGAAGATCCGCTCAATTTCCTCTTCGGAAGCGGGGGCATACATCACATACTCCAGTGCATGGTCGGAAAGACGGCACTTGTGGGCGGCAAAGAAGTCCATCCGCAGGGACAGGGCCTTCTTCAGGTCGGCAAAGCTGTTGATGGTGACGCCGGAAACCTCGGAAAGGGTGGCCAGGTACTCGAGGTAGGCGGGCTTCTCCAGGTTCATCGCCTTGTCAGGGCGCCAGGCGGGGAGCACGGTGGTCTTGAAGGAATCGTCTGCTGCCAGCTTCTCGTGCCATTCGAGGGAATCCACGGGATCGTCGGTGGTGCAGATGATTTCCACGTTGGACTGGTTGATCAGGCCGCGGGCGGTGAAGCCTTCGCTCTGGAGCTTCTCGTTGCAGAGGTTCCAGACTTCTTCAGCGGTGTTCTTGTTGAGGGCGCCTTCAAATCCGAAATAGCGGCGCAGTTCCAGATGGCTCCAGTGGTAGAGGGGGTTGCCGATGGCCTTGCCCAGCACTTCGGCCCAGCAGAGGAACTTCTCATGGTCGCTGGCATCGCCGGTGATGTACTTCTCCGGGACTCCGGCGGAGCGCATCAGGCGCCACTTGTAATGGTCGCCGCCGAGCCAGACCTGGGTGATGTTGCTGAAGCGGCGGTCTTCCCAGATCTCCCGGGGATTGATGTGGCAGTGATAGTCTATGATGGGGCAGTCCTTGGATACTTCATGATAGAGTTTCCTGGCGGTCTCGGTATTGAGCAGGAAATCCTGGTCCATAAATGCTTTCATGTTTTCCTCCGGTTATGCATTCTGAAGAGTCTGGTGCAGGGTGGAACGGACGCTGCCGGCACCCTGGAGCATGGAAACGAGGTATGCTTTGACCTTGCCGGCAAGACCGGCTTCGGTCAGGGAAACGCCAAAGAGGGAGGCGTTTTCAAGCAGGGCATCCGCATGGCTGCCGAGGCTTTCCGGATCGTTCCAGACGACACCGGCAAGCTCCTGCTGCAGCATGGGGAGCATGGGATCCGGGCTGACGGAGAAGGCTTCGCCCTTGTCGTCCACGCCCAGCAGATAGCGCAGCCAGCCGGCAATGGCCAGCGGGATGGCGGTCAGGCTGGCGGCATCCTTTTCCGGATCGGCCAGATAGCTCTTGATGGTCTCGCCGAAGCGGATGGCCAGCTTCTGGGAAGTGTCGCAGGCAATGCGCTGCGGGGCATCCGGCATGAAGGGGTTGGGAAGCCGCTCGGTGACCACTTCGTCGATAAAGGAACGGGGAGAAATGATGCCGGGGTCGGTTACCACGGGCAGGCCTTCCACATAGCCGATCTGCCTCACCAGGGCCACCAGGTCGGCATCCTTCATCTCGTCGCAGATGAGGGTATAGCCCAGCAGGCAGCCGAATACGGAAAGGGCGGTATGCAGGGGGTTGAGGCAGGTGGTCACCTTCATGCGTTCCACGTTGTTGACGGTATCCCGGTCGGTCATGTACACGCCGGCCTTTTCAAGGGGCGGGCGGCCGTTGGGGAACCGGTCCTCAATGACCAGATACTGGGGCACCTCGGCATTGACGAAGGGGGCAATGAAGGTGTGCTTTTCCGTGACCACGGGAGCCATGTCCTCCACGCCCAGCTCGGAGAGCGTCTTCTCCACGATGGGGCTCGGACGGGGCGTGATCTTGTCGATCATGCTCCAGGGGAAGGAAACCTTCCCTTCGTCTTCCAGCCAGGCGACAAAGTCCGGCCGGACCAGCCCGTTCTGCTGCCAGGCTTCGGCAATGGCGGTGACGGAGCTCTTCAGCTTTTCGCCGTTGTGGCTGCAGTTGTCCATGGAGACCACGGCCAGGGGAGCGCCGCCGGCCAGGAACCGGTCATACAGGAGGGAAGCGACAATGCCCATGGTGTTCTTGCGGCTTTCGGGACCCGCTGCCATGTCCGCAGCGGCGGAAGCCATCAGCTCGCCCTTCATGTCGCGGATGGCATAGCCCTTCTCGGTAATGGTGAAGGAAACCATCTGCAGGCTGGGATTGCGGAAGATGTTCCGCAGGGTCTCCATCTGGGCGGGATCGCCGGCGAAGAGGCCGCAGGCGATGCCGGCCTGGACGGCCTTGTCCGTGGAGCCGTCCGGACGCAGCGCGACGGCCAGGGTCATGCTGTCATGGGGCTCATAGATCCGGGAAATGACTTCGGGATCGTAGGTTTCCACTGCCACGATGCCGGTGTTCTGCAGGCCCTCATTGAGGAGGCGCTGCTGGAGGCCGGCGATGAAGCCGCGGAAGATATTGCCTGCCCCGAAATGGACCCACACGGGACGGGCTTTCGTCTCGGCCACCATGGCCGGGAAATCGTGCTTCGGAAGGGCGATGCCCGCCTGCTGCCAGGACGCGGCATCCCGGAGGCCTTCATAGCTGAGTTTCATAAGATATCCTCACTTTCCCTGGGTCTTTTCCAGTGCTTCCCAGAGACCGTTCAGGTAGGCGGCGCCGAGGGCGCGGTCGTAGAGTCCGTAGCCGGGACGGCCCTGCTCATCCCAGATCATGCGGCCGTGGTCCGGACGGATGTAGGTATCCGGGCAGGTCTCATAAATGGCCTTCATGATTTCAAACATGTCGAGGTCGCCGGTGGAGGAGAGGTGGGCGGCTTCCCGGAAATGATGGTATCCCAGGTATTTCACATTGCGCACATGCATGGCGCCGATGCGGTTCATGCTGCCGAAATGGCGGATGATGGCGGGAATGTCGTTGTCGGGGTTGGAGCCCAGGGAACCGGTGCACAGGCAGACGGTATTGGCGGGGGAATCATGCAGCTTGATGATCTTGTCATAGTCGTCCTGGCTGTGGGCGATGCGGGGCAGGCCGAAGATGGGCCAGGCCGGATCGTCCGGATGGCAGGCCATGCGAATGCCGACTTCCTCGCAGACCGGAATGACCGCATCCAGGAAGTACTTGTAATTTTTGCGCAGGTCGTCCGGGGTCATGCCTTCATACTGCTTGAGGGTGGTTTCGAGGAGGGCAAGCCGCTCGGGCTCCCAGCCCGGCAGGGTGAAGCCGTGGCTGTCTTCCGTGGTCCTGCGGACCAGCTCCAGTGGGCCCATCTCGCCCAGGTCCTTCTCATCGAAGTAGAGGCTGTTGGAGCCGTCCTCGGGAATGACGCGGGCCAGGTCCGTGCGCAGCCAGTCAAAGACGGGCATGAAGTTGTAGACGATGACCTTGACGCCGTTGCGGGCGAGCATCCGGATGGTGGAGATGTAATTGGCAATGTATTCATCCCTGGTGGGGAGGCCGGTCTTGATGTCCTCATGGACATTGACGGACTCGATGACTTCCAGCTCCAGACCGGCGTCGTGCACTTCCTTTACCAGGGCCTTGAACTCGTCTTCCGGCCAGTCGACACCGGCGGGCTTGTCGAGAAGGCCCATCAGTCCGGTCATACCGGGAATCTGCTTCACATACTTGAGGGGGATGGGGTCTGATTTGCTGCCATACCAGCGAAATGTCATTTTCATGAGAAAAAACCTCCAAAGAAAAAATATGCCGTTTCGGAAAACGGGGGAATTCCGGAAACGTGACAGACACAGGAAACTGGGATACGATGCAGTCCGCTGTCCCCGATGCATGGCAGACTGCCGGAAACGGAATGCGCCCTGTGAAGGGAAACATTGCAGGCACATCCAATCTGCCCATAATATAGCATCGGAAGATTTTGGTTTCCATAGCGGAAACCGTCAAAAAGATTGCAAAAAAAGTCATTCTTATGTATACTTACCCCCGGAAAGTTTGCAAAGAGGGAGGTCCGGGCATGGAGAACACGTATCTCAGCGAGTTTGTGGCCAGGCAGGAAATGGCCAAGTCCGATTTTGAGATTTTTCACCGGGATATTCCGACGTTTGACCAGGTGCTGCTTCACAGCCATGACTTCGTCGAGTTCTATTACCTGCTGGGGGAGGACGTCAATTACGTGGTGAACGGCCAGAATTATCCCCTTTCCCGGGGAAAGATGATGATCGTGGCACCGGGCGCCCTCCACAAGGTGGAACCGCTGGGGGTCCATGAGCGCTATGAGCGCATTGTCATGTGGATCAACCTGCAGTACATGGAGTCGCTCATCTCCTCCTTCCCGCGCAAGCGGCAGGCGCTGCTGATGGAAACCCGCACCCAGTGCATTACGCTCCCGGACCGGGAAACCAAGATCCTCATTGAGGGACTGCTCTTTTCCCTGCTCCATGAGCGGGAGCGCAGGATGCAGGACAGCGATTACATGATCCGCCTGATCCTCATGCAGCTCTTCATCCATCTGTGCCGCTTCCAGGAGGAGTCCCCGGAGACCTTCGTCAGCATGGACACCCACAAGTATGAGAACATCATGAAGATCTACCACTATATTGAGGAGCATGTCCGGGAAGAGCTGACGGTGAGCAGCCTGGCCTCCATCTTCTATATGGACAAGAAAACCATGACCAGGAAATTCCAGAGCGCCATCGGCATGACGCCGGGGGAATGCATCCGCCTGAAGCGGCTGGAGAGGGCGCACCTGCTCATCTACCAGGGGGTGGGGATGCAGCAGGCCAGCGAGGAGTCCGGATTCTCGGATTATTCCGCGTTCTACCGGGCATTCCGGCAGGTGTACGGCACAGGCCCGCGGGAGTACTACGCGGCGCTGGGAAAAAAGCAGGAAGCGCTTTCCGAAGCATAGAAAGGGGAGAATATGAAAAAAGAACCGCTGACCATTTCCGTAAAACTGGATGAGAGGACCTTCCGCCGCTTCGGCGTTTTTGATACGCTGATCCGCCGGCAGCACCTGCTGCGCCCGCTGGCCTTTGCGGCGGTCTTCCTTTTTGCCGGCCTGCTGGCAGCGCTGTCGGGAAACAATGGCGCGCGCCTGCTGGCGGTGGTGCTTTACCTGGCGGGCATCGGCCTGCCGCTGAACTACATCCGCACGTTCCTGTCCCAGCTGAACCGGCAGGCAGAGCTGCAGAAGCTCGGGGACGGAAGATACGTTTACACCGTGGTCCTGTCCGCGGAGGAAATCCGCTTCCGCAGTGAGGGGAAGGAGGAAACCCAGTCCCTGCCGTACCGCAGGGCCCATGCCGCGTACCGGAAAAAGGACTGCATCTACCTGTATGTCACGCCGGAGCGGGCTTTCCTGCTGCCGGCCGCTTCCGAAGGCCCCTCCCAGGAGGAAATCTGGGCGCTCCTTCAGAAGAAAATGGGGGACCGCTGCCACGGATAAGGGCTTTTCCTTCCGCCTGCGCAAAAACATTCCGGGAAAGAAAAAAGGAGAAACCACAGTCGGTTTCTCCCGGAAGGTTATGGCGTTTTGTTTTCGGAAAGGGTTTTCGCGGCCTTTTCCCGTCCGTCCATGAAGTCCCACACGATGAAGGAAGAGATGGCAGCGGCGGGAATGGCCAGCATGATGCCGGCAACGCCGAAAATTCTTCCGCCGATGATGATGCAGATGAGGATCCAGACCGAGGCAACGCCCAGGGAATTTCCGAAGAGCTTCGGCTTGAACACGTAGCCGTCAAAGGTCTGCAGGATCAGCGTGAAGATCATGAACCAGAGGGCATGCCAAGGGTTGACCAGCACCAGGATCATGGCGCCGCTCAGGAAGCCCACGATGGGGCCGAAGGTGGGGGCCAGGTTCGTGACGCCGACCACCACGGAGATGAGGACGGAATACTGCATGCGGCAGATCGTCATGAAGATGAAATTGGCGACGCCCACCACCAGCCCGTCCAGCAGGTCCCCGCCGATGTAGCGGATGAGGATCTTGTTGCAGCGGCGCCAGAAATCCAGCGACGACTGGAAGCTTTTCCGGGGCAGGACGGCGACCAGGAGCCTCCGGCAGAATCCCCGGATGCGGTTGCTGTCCAGCAGGAAATAGATCGCCAGAATGAAGCTGATGAAATAATCAAAGACCGTGTTTCCGATGTTCCGGCTGGTATGGATGATGCCCTCAAGGCTGCTGGGGAGCAGCCTGCGAACCAGGGAGAAGAAGTTGCCGGTAGCCTGGGTGGCGGAGGAGATGTCCACATCATGGTCGGCAGCCACGGAACTGAGCTGATAAAGGAGCTGCTGCAGCGTGGATGTGTAGCTGTCAAAGTTGGTGATCAGGCCTCCGATGGAAGAGATGAGCTGCGGGATCAGGGCAACCATGAGCACGGTAATCAGCAGGAGCACCAGGATGATGGTCAGCGCCACCGCCAGCGCCCTGCGCACCATGTCCTTCCGGATTTTCCGGAAGATGCGGGTTTCGAAGAAATGGGCCATGGGATCGAGCACATAGGCCATGATGAGGCCGATGAGCACCGGAGACAGCGTCTTCAGGATGCGTCCCAGCGCATTCCATATCTGTGGAAGATGGCAGAAAACCAGGTACAGCAGTACCGCGGAACAGGTGGCTATGGTATAGGAAGCCCATGGTTTTTTCTGCCAGTTCTTAAAAAAATCCATTCCTGCACCTCCCGGAGGACCAGATAGGTTTATTTTATCGCAAACAGGAGAGGAGTGCAATACGGAATTCAGCATTTTTCCCAAAAAACCCGGTGCTTACTGGTGAAATCGGAGATAATCGTCAGAAAAAGCGAGGGTGTTGTTTTTCACTTTTTCCCCACTTTCTGTATCCTATTTTTTCATGAATCGAGGCTGACTATGCATATTCTGGTACTGAATGGTTCCCCTTCCGGCAGGAACAGCATCACGCTGTATACCGCCCTGTTCCTGCAGAAAGCGTTCCCGGAGTGTCACTTTTCCTTTCTGCATGCCGCTGCGGAAATCCGCAGGCTGGAGAAGGACCCGGCGCCCCTGCTCGAGGCGGTGGCGGCGGCGGACCTGATCGTTTTCTGCTATCCCGTGTATACCTTCCTGGTGCCTTCCCAGCTTCACCGGGTGGTGGAAATCCTGAAGGCGGCAGGCCCGGACTGCTCCGGAAAGTATGCGACGCAGATTACCACTTCGAAGCATTTCTATGATATGACGGCGCACCGGTTCATGGAGGACAACTGCGAGGATCTGGGGCTGCGCTGTATCCGGGGGCTTTCCGCGGATATGGATGACCTGCTTTCGGAAAAGGGGCAGCAGGAGGCCGTTTCCTTCTTCCGTTATGTCCTCTTTTCCATGGAAAAGGGCTACCACGAGCCGCTGCATTTCCGGAAGGAGGGCACGAAGGCCCTGCAGAAGGCCACGGTTCCCGAAACCGCCGTACCCCGGGATGCTTCCGGACGGATCGCCGTTGTCCTGGCGGATACCGCGCCGGAGCTCCGCTCCATGGTGGACCGCTTTGTCAGGGTCTGTCCGATGGAGACGGAACTGGTGGATCTGACGGCCTTCCCGTTTGCAGGGGGCTGCATCGGCTGCTTCCACTGCGCAGCAGACGGGAAATGCATCTATCCGGACGGCTTTGATGCCTTCCTCCGGGAACATATCCAGACGGCGGACGCTATTGTCTATGCCTATACCGTCCGGGACCATTCCATGGGATCGCTTATGAAGACCTACGATGACCGCCAGTTCTGCAACGGACACCGTACGGTGACCATGGGTCGGCCGGTGGCCTACCTGGTGAACGGGGACCTCCGGGAGGAGGAAAACCTGCGGACGGTCATGAAAGCCAGGGCAGAGGTGGGCGGCAATTTCCTGGCGGGAATCGCGGACAATGCCCGGAACCCGGATGCGGCGGTGGACCAGATGGCGGAGACGCTGCACTATGCAGTCCGGCAGCATCTGGTGCTGCCGAAAAACTTCTACGGGGTGGGCGGCCTGACCATCTTCCGGGACCTGATCTACCAGATGCAGGGCCTGATGCGGGCGGACCACCGGTTCTACCGGAAACACGGCTTCTACAACTTTCCCCAGAAGAAGAAAGGGCGCATCCTGCTGATGTACCTGGTGGGGACCCTGATGAATTCCCCCGGCCTGCGGAAGAAGATCGGGGGAAAGATGACGGAAGGCATGATTCTTCCGTACCGGAAAGTGCTGGAGAAAGCAGAGGCTTCCGCCGGGAAGAAGGACGGAAGCCCTCGGGAGTAACGGACCGGATGCCGCAGAAGGCCGGCCCGGCTCCCGGGAGGATGCTGCGGCACTTTCGAAAGGAATACTGATCACCGGACTGTCGGAACGGGGTTCTGAACGGTCCGGTGTTCTTTTTTGGATGTCTTCCGGCCGGAAATGCGTTTCCTCAGGGCTTGGAATCAGAAACGCCGGATATGGCCTGACTCCGGTATTCACTGGGCGTAACCTGGTAGATGCTGCGGAAAACCTTGACAAAGTAATTCTGGTCCAGGATGCCCACCTGGCCCGCAATGGCCTGGACCGGGTCTGAAGTGGCGAGGAGCAGACGGGCCGCGGCATGCATGCGCTCGGCCTTCAGAAGCTGCGTAAAGGTCTGTCCCGTGTCTGAACGCAGGCTTCTGGCCAGGGTGCTTTCGGATACCTGGGGCGATTGTGCCAGGTCCGCGATGGACAGAGGCTCGGCATAGCAGGTGCGGATCACATGCAGTGCCCGCCTTGTCAGGGAAGCGTACCCATTTTCCTTCATGGACCGGATTTCTTTGCAGAGATCCGAAATCATATCTGCATACAGACGCGCCTCCACCCGGTGGTCTCCCGCGTTCCGGCGCATTTTCTGTGCATAATCCAGGGAAATGCCGTCGATAACCGTGGCGCTCAGCCCGGAACGCTTGGCGGAAAAGCGGATCAGACTGCGCATGATGGCCGAGGCGGATTCCTGCGGCCACAGGTCCACCGTCATCCCGTACTGGGGGCGGCTGGTGAGGAGCAGCTTCCGCAGCGCTGCCAGGGAGGCCTCCTTTCGGCCTTCGGAGATGTTCATCATGAGCTCCGTTTCAATGGCATAAATGAGGAAGATATCTGGCTTCTGGCGGATGCGAAGCTGAATGCCTACCGTTTCTCGGTTGAATGGGCGCGCATCGAGCCGGAAGAAGGCAGGTTTGACGAACAGGAAATCGAGCACTACCGCAGGGTCATCTTCTGCTGCAGGGCGCACGGCGTGGAGCCCATCGTCACACTGCAGCATTTTACCAGTCCGGTATGGCTGATCCGAATGCTTTACCGGAGAGCTTCAGCTCGCCAGTCAGGTTGTTCATGATGGTACGAAGGGCTGTACCTGCCTGGCTGCCCTTGATACCGCTGTTGGCCATGAGGCCGATGGCCTCGGCCGTGTCTTCTGCGGAGAAACCAAGCGTACCGGCGATAGGCGCACAGTACTTGAAGGTTTCACCCATCATGGACACGTTGGTGTTTGCATTGCTGGATGCCGCCGCCAAAGTGTCCGCGAAGTGACCGGAGTCCTCCGCCTTCAGGCCGAAAGCGTTCAGGGCGCCGGTTACGATATCCGAGGTCGTCGCCAGATCTTCACCGGAAGCCGTCGCAAGGTTCATAATGCCGTCGATACCGGAAACCATATCGCCGGTTTTCCAGCCTGCCATGGCCATATACTCGAAAGCAGATGCAGCCTCGGTCGCGGAGAGCTTTGTCCTGGCACCCATGAAGTCTTCCTTCACCGGTTTTACCCGGATCAGATTCCGCATCCTGGTATATTCCGCAATGTCAGCACGCAGGGCAGAGTTTGTTGCACACACCGGATAGACCTCGCCGCACTCCGGGCAGCGGAAGAAGGTGAACTCAATGTCCCCTTCCAGATAGGTTTCCGGCATGATGGACCCCGACACAGCGGAACATTTATCGCATTTGATCTGGCTGGTTTCCTCCAGTTCACAGAAAAAGTTTTTTTCGTGCTCAAAGCGTGTTGACTTTTTGGACACAATCGTGTACCGTGATGCCAGGAGGTGATCTTATGAATTTCTA
>CAMVHE010000118.1 GCA_947167215.1 uncultured Clostridia bacterium | reverse complement strand
GGTTGCAAATGCCAATATCCGCAAGGCCCTGTGCTATGCCATTGACCGTGACGAGATGATCGAGGCAGTCTATGGCCGTTATGTTCCTGCCTATGCATGGGTTGCTCCGGCAATCAGCTTCAATGGCTCCTCCTACCGCAGCCAGGTGGAATCTCCGTTCTTCGCCGATGCACAGAAATACGTGGGCGATACGGATGCGCTGCGTGCGATGTTCCAGAAGGGACTCGAGGAACTCGGCAGGGATACCGATCTGTCCAAGGTGAACATCACCTACCTGTCCTATGGCTCCACCATGGAGAACCAGACGCAGCGGGAATACCTCCAGCAGGTCTGGGAGCAGGTACTGGGCATCAAGGTAACGCGGAATACCGTTGGCGACTATTCGCTGTTTACGGCAGAGCGCGATGCCGGCAACTATGACCTGATGACCGGAAGCTGGTCTTCGGATTATAACGATCCCCTCGACTTCCTTGACACCTATCACAGCAATCGCTACGCCAGCTATGGCAAGTACAGCAATCCGGAGTATGATGCGCTGATCGACAGCCTGAATGGTGAAAACGATGTTGCAAAGCGTCTTGAGATCTACACTGCTGCCGAGCAGATGCTGGCAGATGAGTGTGCCCTTGTGCCGATCTATCACAGCACCAAGGACTACTTCCTGCAGAACTGGGTGAAAGATTTCCGCACCTCTTCCTTTGGCGCAAGTCAGGAACTGTACATCACCAAGATTGATGGCCGCGGCAAATAATTCAAACGATCGTTTTTCTCCGGGCGGAAACTTTTTTCACCCGGAGTCTTTTTTGTTTTACCGGATTCAAGATTCATAAACGGGACAAAAGGTGGGATCCTGCGTTGATAAAATACATGATCAGGCGTTTTCTGGAACTGCTGCTGACGCTTTTCCTGATTGCTACGGCGACATTCTTCCTGCTGGAGGCGGTTCCCGGAGACCCGCTGACGCAGCGTGCGGACAAACTGGGCCCGGAGGCAAGGGAACGGCTTTATGAGCGGTACGGACTGGATAAGCCGGTACTGGAACGGTATGTGCTTACCATGAAAAACATGGCGAGGGGGGACTTCGGGGAATCCTTTGTCTATGCGGGCCAGACCGTGGGAAAGCTCATCCGCGAGCGTCTTCCGGTCTCTGCGCGCCTGGGCATCCAGCAGATGCTTCTGGGGGTTACCGTGGGCCTGCTGCTGGGAATTCTTGCCGCCATGCGCCAGGGGTCCGTCTGGGATTATCTGGTGGTCGTTCTGTCCGTCCTGCTGATCTCCGTGCCGCACCTCATTTTCGGATTGCTGCTGCAGAAGGTTTTTGCGGGAAACCTGCGCATTTTTCCCACCATCGGGTGGCCTTCCGGCGAAGACCTTTGGCTGGGAGGATGGGAGTATACGGTGCTTCCCACCCTGACCGGCTGCTTCAGCTATATTGCCACGTATGCAAGGCTGCTGAAAACCTCCATGCTGGACGTGGTCAATCAGGAATATGTGCTGACGGCCGAATCCAAAGGCCTCAGCCGCGGTCAGATTATCCGGAGGCATATCCTGCGGAATTCCTTCATTCCCGTACTGACCCGTCTGCCCATGTCGGTGGCGATGTGCATTACCGGATCCTTCTTCATTGAAAGCATTTTTGCGATTCCGGGCATCGGCCAGTATTACGTGACGGCGGTCAATAACCAGGATCTTTCCATTGTGCTGGGCGAAACGGTGCTGCTGGCACTGCTGTATGTGGTGGTGCTGTTCATTACGGATATTCTGTACTCGGTGGTGGATCCGCGCATCCGCATGCCGGGAACCACAAAAAGCTGAGGGGAGGGACAGCGGTTGAATAAGGAACAGTTTGTGATCCGCGGTTATACTCCCGAAGAGGCCAACCGTATAGAGCGGCCGACGATATCCTACTGGCAGGATGCCTGGCGGAGACTGCGCAGGAACCCGGTGGCCATGGTTTCCCTGGTGGTGCTGGGCATCATGGCAGTGCTCTGCGTGGCAGGCCCCCTGATCCAGGGCTATGACTACATTTCCATGAATATCCGGATGAAAAACAAGGTCCCGACGGCGGAACACTGGTTCGGCACGGATAATCTGGGAAGAGACCTCTTTGCCAGGGTCTGGGTGGGGGCCAGGGCTTCCATTCTCATCGCGCTGGTGGCGACCCTGCTGAAAATGGTGGTCGGTACCGTTTACGGCGCTGTCATGTCCCATTTCGGAGGTTGGGTGGATGACCTCATGATGCGCATCATTGAGGTGATCAACTCCGTGCCGGGACTGCTGGTAACCATTCTGATCATGATGGTCTTCGGCAACAACCTCTTTGCCCTGCTCATTGCGCTGAGCGTCACGGCCTGGTGCTCGACGGCAAGGCAGGTCCGCGGAATGATCAAGCAGCTGCGGGAGACGGAATACGTCTATGCCGCCGAGGTCCTCGGCGCCAGCCCCATGCGGATCATCTTCAAGCATTATGTGCCGAATATGATCTCCATCCTGCTGCTGGATGCATCCACGGCGATTCCGTCCTTTATCTTTACGGAAGCAGGCCTGAGCTTCCTGGGCATTGGCCTGACAGCACCGGAAATCAGCCTTGGCGTACTCATTGCCCAGGGCCAGCAGACCCTGGATTTTTATCCGTACCAGCTGATCTATCCCTGTATTGTGCTCTGCGTGATCGTCATGGCGTTCAACCTGCTGGGAGACGGACTGCGCAATGCACTGGACCCGCGCATGCGGCAGTGAAAGGAGGAAGGAATATGAATCCGATTCTGTCGGTAAACCATCTGCGTGTTTCCTTCCATACCTATGCGGGGGAAGTCAAGGCAGTGAGGGACGTGTCCTTTGATCTGGAGGAAGGGGAAGCCCTTGCAATCGTGGGGGAATCCGGCTGCGGGAAGTCCGTGACGGCCAAGGCGGTCATGGGACTCATCCACGGCGGGAACACGGAAATCAAGGAAGGAAGCCAGATCCTGTACCGCGGGGAAGATATCCTGAAGTATACTCCCCGGCAGATGCAGCATTACAAGGGCGGCGAATGTGCCATCGTGTTTCAGGATGCGCTGGCATCCCTGAATCCTACCATGCGGGTAGACAGGCAGATCATGGAAAACCTCATGATCCATAAGCACATGAGCCGCAGGGAAGCGGCAGAAGAAGCCGTGCATATGCTGAAGCTCGTGGGCATTCCGGATCCGGAAAAGCGGGCCAGGGAATATCCGCACCAGTTTTCCGGCGGCATGCGGCAGCGGGTGATGATTGCAATCGCCTTTGCCTGCGCTCCGAAAATCCTCATCTGTGATGAACCGACCACGGCGCTCGACGTGACGATTCAGGAACAGATTCTCGACCTTATCCGCGAACTGCAGAAGACCCATCATACCTCCGTGATCCTGATCACCCACGATCTGGGCGTCGTGGCAAACATGGCCCGGCGGGTGCTGGTCATGTACAGCGGCATGGTGGTGGAGTGCGGAAGCCTGGAAGATATCTTTTACCGGCCCCGTCACCCCTATACCTGGGCACTGATCCGCTCCGTGCCCCGGCTGGACCTTCAGAACAAGCAGTCCCTCAGCAATATTCCCGGTGCTCCCCCTGACCTGCTCTGCCCTCCTGCGGGATGTCCGTTCTGCACGCGCTGCGATTACTGCATGGATATCTGCCGGGAGCAGATGCCGGAGGTTACCTCTTTCGGGGAAGGGCATCAGGCGGCATGCTGGCTGCACCATCCTCTGGCGCCCCATGTGGAGATGCCGGACCTGACGGAGGTGAAGGCATGATGGAGGAAAACAGACAGGTTCTTCTTTCTGCAGAACACCTGAAAAAGTATTTCCCGGTGGGCAAAGGTGCCATGCTGAAGGCGGTGGACGACATCTCTTTCCGGATCTACCGCGGGGAAACCCTGGGACTGGTGGGGGAATCCGGATGCGGAAAAACCACCTGCGGCAGGACCTGCATCGGCCTGTACCCGAAAACGTCCGGCACCGTCCTGTATGACGGGCAGGACGTGCATGCACTGAGCGGGAAGGCAAGGGCCGACTTCAAGCGGAAGGTACAGATGGTATTCCAGGATCCCTATTCCTCCCTGGACCCCCGCATGACCGTGGCGGAGATCATCGGGGAAGGGATTGACATTCATCACCTGGCAGTAAACAAACAGGATCGCCGGGAGAGGATCTTCCATGCGCTGGAGCAGGTAGGCCTCAACCATGAACATGCGAACCGTTTTGTGCATGAGTTTTCCGGCGGCCAGCGGCAGCGGATCGGGATTGCCAGGGCACTGGCAATATCTCCCGAATTCATTGTGCTGGATGAGCCGATTTCGGCCCTGGATGTGTCGATTCAGGCCCAGGTAGTGAATCTGCTGATTGAACTGCAGCAGAAGATGGGACTGACCTATCTCTTTGTGGCGCATGACCTTTCCATGGTGAAGCATATCTCCGACCGGGTGATGGTGCTCTACCTGGGCTCCATGATGGAGCTGACCTCCTCGGAAGAGCTGTATGCGCATCCGCTGCACCCTTATACAAAAGCCCTTCTTTCGGCTATTCCCATTCCGGACCCCCGGGTGGAGCAGCAGCGTGCCCTCCATAAGATCCGGCTGGGCGGAGAAGTTCCCAGCCCGATCAACCCGCCTCCGGGATGCAAATTCCAGAGCAGATGCCCCTATGCCACCGAAGAATGCAGACGGGAGGCACCGCCGGTCAACGAGGTGCATCCGGGACATTTTGTGGCATGCTATCATGTCGGGGAGAACTGAGGCATGGGAAAACAGATGTTTTCGGACCTGCTCCGGGCAGTGGTGCTCGGCATCCTGCTGGCGCTCGCCTGCTTTGCGGCTGCCTTCCTTTGCGGACTGGCGCTTCGGCACAATGCGGCATCCGGTCTTGAGGCTGCCAAGAATGCATTGTGCCTGCTGGCAGCGCTGATGCTGTTCCTGCTTTCCGGTGCCCTGCTCAGCAGGGGAAAGAACCCGGCAGCCTTTGATGCGGAGAGCAATGGATGGCGCAGGCGTTTCCGGGTTCTGGGCCCCAAGGCAGTTCTTTTCTGTATGGCGGTTTGTTTTATTGCCTTCGCCGCGCTGGCGGATGCCCTTCTGCGCGCGGCAGGCTAGAAAGTGTTGAAAAATGGAGAATCAGCGTATCATTTCGATGCTCAAAAGCGAGATGGTGATTGCAATGGGATGTACGGAGCCCGCCGCGGCAGCACTGGCAGGCTGCAAGGCCTGCCAGCTGCTTGGACGGGAACCGGAAAAGCTGACCGTATATGCCAGCAGGGACATGATCAAGAATGCCATGTCGGTGGGAATTCCCAACTGCAGTGAACGGGGAATCCTGACGGCAGTCTGCCTGGGGGCTTACAGCAGCGGGAAGCATATGGACCTTTCCATCCTGTCGGATGTCAGCCGGGAACAGCGCACGAAGGCGTCGGCGCTGACCGGCCTGGCCCATCTGGTGATGGCGGAGAATGTGCCGCCGGTATACGTCCGGGTGGCTGCGGAGGACGGGCATTCTGCCTCCTGCACGGTGAGCGGCGCCCATGACCGTTTTACGGAACTGACGTCGGACGGGGAAGTCCTTCTTCAGGAGGAAGAGAGCAGGGGGGAGAAGACGGACGTTCTGTCCCAGGTGGAGGAGAGCCTGACTCTGGAGTCCGTTCTGGATTTTGCCCGGCAGGTTCCGGCGGAACAGATCGAATTTGTCTATGACAGCGCGGAGATCAATTACCGCCTGGCCAGACATTCGATTGAACAGGGCTATGGCCTCCACATCGGAAACACCGTGCTGGAAGACCTGCCGGAGAAACCGGGGAACCTGCATGAAGCCAGGACTTTTGCCGCTGCCTATGCGGCAGCAGGTTCGGATGCACGCATGTCGGGGTGTTCGCAGGCGGTGGTGATCAACTCCGGCTCCGGCAACCAGGGGATTACATGCACGGTTCCCATTCTTGTGCTGGGCGACTATCTGAAGTCCCCGAAGGAGAAAATCCTGCGGGCATTGTGCATCAGTGAACTGGTAGGCCTTATGATTACCGCAAGAAAAGACCGCCTCTCTGCGCTCTGCGGTGCCTTTACGGCAGCCATGGGAGCGGGGTGCGGAATGGTTTTCCTGATGGACGGCGGGATCGACGAAATGAACCGGATGATCTGCAACATGGTGGGAAACCTTTCCGGAATGGTCTGCGACGGCGCCAAAACTTCCTGTGCGCTGAAAATCTATTCCAGTGTAGAGGCAGCCTGTCTTGCCGTCCGCCTGGCATTCCACGGCTACGCCCCGGGAAGGGAGAGCGGAATCATCGGTGCGGATGCCAGTGAAAGCATTGAAAACCTGATGGACGTCTCCCATCATGGAATGGTGGATACAGACCGCGTCATCCTTTCCATCATGCTCCGGAAGCAGCTGTAAGGTCCGGAGAAACATGCTTCCGGAGAAAACCGGCAATGACACCAAAAAATGCTCCTGCCTCGGCAGGAGCGGCATGCAATTGTTGAAACACAGGAACCCGGCATCTGCCGGGTTCCTGATTTTTTGGGGGATGGAGGTGCCGCGGATGTCCCGAAGACCTTTACTGGAGCGCAACCCCGTCCACATAGAGGGTGTAGCCGTTGGTGATCACATTTTCCGGATTGCCGGTAAAAGAGGTAACGTAGCTGTCTGCAGTCAGGGTGAAGGTACTGGTATCGTCCAGGGTAAGGGATACGGTACCGCAGGTATCAGAGACGCTGTCGCCATTGCTGCTGGTGATCGTGCCGGAGATGGAACCCTTCAGGGTGGAGCCTTCGGAGAGTTCCAGCGTCAGACTGGAATTATCGCCGACCAGAATGCTGCCTTCCAGGGTCTGGCGGGTGGCATACAGGGTGGCAATGTTGGAAGCACCGCTCCAGCCGTCATCGCAGACCGAAAGGAGAACCTGCTCGCTGTCCTGATTGACGAGGAGGACATCAGTGAGGGAAATAACCGCATTGGTGTTGGTAATGTGGAAGACATGCCCGTTTATGCTGGTCAGGGAGCCGCCGTTCATGGTGAAGCTGGAGGTACCGCTGTCAGCATCGCCGGACATGGACTGGTACATCATGATCGTATCGAGGAAGGTCGCGTTGCCGTTGCAGCGGGTATTGCTGGCAGTCAGGTCCACATTGTTCAGCGTGACGCTGTTTTTGCCTTCAATGACAACGCCCTCGGAGAGGTTGGAAACCAGGGTTGCATCGCTGACGGTAATGTCTGCGGTGGAGTAGATGGCAGGGGAACCAAGGCCGTTGGAGGTATACGTGCCGCCGTTCACCACGACCGTTCCGCCGCCGCGGTCGGTGCGGATGGGGGCGGAAGATCCGCCGCTGGTGGTAACGGTGAGATTATTGGCATAGGTGGTTCCGCCGCCGGTGGTCATGATTCCGCCGGAACCGTTTCCGGTGGTGGTGATGACCATATCGCTGACAGTAACGGTAGTCCCGTCGCCGGCAGCACCGTTGGAAGCCCCGTTGCCGCCGTAGCAGAAGATGCCGTTGGCTCCGGAAGCATCGGTGGTGACGGTGCCTCCGGAAAGGGTTACGCTGGCGCCGCCCATTGCCAGCACTGCCGCATTCAGGCCATAGAAGTTGCAGCTGTCACCGCCGTCGGAACTGCCGGATTTGGTCACGGTGGCGTTGGTGATGGAAACCTCTTCTGCCGTATCGATGAGAAGTGCATTTTCATCGGCTGTGTCAGAGAGATAGGTTACGCCATCCTGGGAAGCTGCTTCCGAAATGGTTGTTGCCGCGGTATAGGTGACAGAGCTGCTGCCGCCGGGCATACCGCCGGAAGGGCTTCCGCCGGGCATACCGTCGGGAGGATTGCCGCCGGGCATGCCGTCAGGAGGGGTGCCGCCGGGCATGCCGTCAGGAGGGGTGCCGCCGGGCATGCCGTCAGGAGGGTTACCTCCTGGCCCGCCGCTGGGCGGGGTGCCCTGAGGAGCCCCGGATGCTGACGTTTCTGCCAGTGCTGCGAAGGAAAAAGTGAAAAGCAGGGTAACCGCTATCAATAAAGAGAGAAAACGCTTCATAAAAAAGCCTCCTTCTGATTAAACTCATCTGTTTTGTGTTCCGAAGGGAGTACCCTTTGGATGAGAGGTATGATACAGGAGGATTGTGAAAAAAATATGGACGCATCCGGAAAAGAAAGTGAAAAAAAGTGAAGTTGTCATGCTGCAGCCTGAGGAAAAAAGGAAGAAATACAAAAAGCCATCTTTCCCCGGAACCGGGGAAGATGGCAGGAACGTTTTTCGGGAGTGCCTTCTTCAGGCCTTGGGAGAATCCAGCCGGCCAAGAAGACTGCTGAGATAGGAAAATGCAGCCTGTCCGCTGCTCTGGCCGAGTTTTCCGATCATGTGCAGCGCTTCCTGCTGTCTTTCCTTGGGCATGGTACGGATGGCGCCGGCAATGGATTCGAGACTCTTCCATTTTGAATCCCCGATATTCCGGAAGGACTCCTGACCGGTGGCTTCAAAGAGGGAGAAGATGATATCCGTGAAAGTCCGGCGGTCCTCATCGGAAAGTCCGGCAAGCCAGCTGCCCACGGCGTTGTCAATGACGATGCTGGAGTCAGACAGCCTGGCATCCACAAAACGATTGCGCTGGACCTGCCAGGAGAAGCCGTCATGCTGGAAGATGCTGATATTGCTGCTGGCTACCACCCGATGGGTATACCGGCTGTCCAGCAGCATGCCGATGATGGAATCCCGGGGTACAATGCTCTGGATTTTCGGCAGGATCCGCAGAAAACCATCTTTTTCCAGAATCTCTTCCCGGAAACCCGGGCCATCGTTGTTGTAGATCACCGAAATGGAAGGCTGAACCCGGGAAAAGGCTGCGGCATACATGGCAAGGTTTCCGCCTTTGGAGTGACCGCCGACCCGAAGAGGGCGCCCGTTATCCGACTGATTCAGATAGCTGACGGCATGTTTCTGTCCTTCCGTTTCCGACAGAAAGCTGATATTGAAATCCTCTTTCCAGCCGACAATGGTCCCGTCGGTTCCGCGGAAAGCCACATAATCCGTACCGTCCGGAAGCAGAAAGGTGACAGCGGCGAGCTGCATTTCCTCTGTGCGTTCATCCAGATACCTGCATAAACGGATGCCGGAAAACCGTGCGCCGGAAAGCATTTCTTCCAGGAGCAGAGGAGCCTTTGCGGTAAAGGAATGGTTTGCCAGAATATCTTCCTTCCGGTGGGTGGAGTAAAAAGCGGCCGTGGCTTCTTCCAGGGATACGGAAGTGTGTCCGGCAGGCACGATGCCGGTAAAGTCCGTGTAAGCAAGCTGCGACAGGATCAGGTTATCCACTTCGTTGAAAGGATCCTGGGAGAAAGGAATGTCGCCGCGCCAGGCAAGATAATCAAAGATATTGGCCATAAGCCCTCCGAAATGCATAACAGATGAATCATGCTGTCGGACAGAAGAAAGCGCTATTTCCCTCCCGCAGCAGGACAAACCGGATTGGATGACAGGGAATTCCCGCAGGAATCCGTCCTATTCCCTGAGAGGTATCAGTTTACCATATTTTCCGCCGGTTTTCCAGATATATACCGATGCATTTCCCGACGCGGTCAGCCGTCGGGCCTTCCGGATGCCATGGAAGAATGGCCAGACGGAGTTATTCCTTCCCTTCACGGGCGGTCGGATCAATTCCTGGAGCGGATGATCTGGTAGACGATAAAATACAGAAAGGTAATTCCGCACATCACGTAGAGCAGAAGGTTGCCATAGGCAGTCATTCCGGCGGAAAGCAGAACGATACTGATGACAGCAAGCAGGACGACGGTAAGGAGCAGGGTTATGCTCCGGGATTTATCCGCAATGTAGGCAAGCCGCTCATCCCTGCCTTCCGTTCTGATTTTTGCGGCATATTCCGGATTGTTCCGTACCCGCCAGTCTCCGATCAGCCGGTTTGCGCCATAGGCTAAAATGCCCACGCCCAATGCAGCGACGGCAAGGTTCAGATTAAACAGGATACTCACGGCGAGAATGGCTGCTCCAAGTACGGCAATGAGAATATATACGACGGTTGGATAATTTCCCTTCATGGTTCATCAACCTCCTCATAGGTAAAAATGTCTTCGATGTGCATCTGAAATGTCTTTGCCAGCTTGAACGCCAGGGTAATGGAGGGATTGTATCTCCCGTTTTCCAGAGAAATCACCGTCTGGCGTGTAACCCCCAGAAGATTTGCAAGATCCTGCTGGGTCAGGCCCCGGGCTTTTCGTATTTCGGAAATTCTGTTTTTCATGAGCACCTCCACAAAAGGTAAAGCATACTTTACATTGCAAAGAGTAACATAACTCCGGACGGATGTCAAGCACACTTTACATTTTTTTAAAAAAAAGAAAATGCGGATGCCAGACAAAAAGGGAGGCTCCGGCCGGAAGTCCGCCATGGGGGAGCAGGCAGGGAACACACTTCAGACATCTTTCCAAAAGATGATTTGATTATGGCAT
>CAMVHE010000117.1 GCA_947167215.1 uncultured Clostridia bacterium | reverse complement strand
ACTTCCCGGAAAGCATCCGGAATGAGCCAGCCGTATTCTGACAGGGACACGCCCAGCGTATAATACCCGATCTCCGCATCCGGCACATGGAACAGGTAGCCCATCATCAGAGTATCCACCCGGTAATTGAGCGTGAGCATCAGGGTGGTTATCATGGATACGATGCCGAAGGGAATGATCTTGGCCGCAAAACGCACGTCTGCCCGGAAGGGATTGGGAAAGCGCCTCATCCGGTACAGGGCGAGCACGATGGTAATGATGTCTCCTACAATGACCAGGAACAGCGACACCAGAATGGTGCGGTCCATGGTGTAGAAGGCCAGAATCGTAATCAGAGTATTGGTGATGCGCGCCGTGAAGAAAATCACGTTCTTGAACTTGACATCCTCCACCATGATGAGGAAGCTCATCTGATTGGCCAGCACCTGAATCGGTGCCAGGATGCAGACCGCCGTCAGTTCAAAGGAATGGAAGACAACCGCTCCCGTCACGCCGATCGCCATATACAGCAGAAACTGCATCAGGAAAATGCGGAGGAACTTGTCGAGCACCTCCGGCTCCTGATTTCGCTTGTAATAGGGGTAGGGCTGATAGAGGCCAAAGTTGGCGGTGACCGCCACGATGGCAAGCATGGAAGAAATCCTTCCGAGCTGCCCCTTGAGCTCCGGGCCCAGGAAACGGTTGGAAAAGCTGGAGGCGATGAGTCCAATGAGCACGGCAAAGATCTTGGTGGCGATGGTAAAAACATAATCATTGGCCGTCAGCTTTCGGGCCAGGCTTTTGATGTTCATGCCCCTTCCTCCACCACTTCGATGCCGCTGTCAAGTGTGCGCATGACATATCCGGTCTGATATTCTTCCTGAACCTTTTCGAGGGCGGCATGCGCTACTGCCGGGGTTTCAAAAACGCCGTACACCACGGTGCCGCTTCCGGTCATCATCGCCCGCAGGGCACCCAGGCGGACCAGTTCCTCCGCAGCTTCCGCGATCTGGCTCCGCAGCTGTTCCGCAACCGGCTGCAGCACATTGCCCATGCTCCGGACCAGCTGGGGAAGGTTTCCGGAAACCAGTGCTTCCTCCGCCGCATCATTGTCCGGCCGGTGCCGCTCCTCCGGCTTCTGCGCCGCAAGGGTGGTAAAGACATCCCGCGTCGACAGTCCCCGGCAGGGCTGTACCGCCAGGATCCACACCGGTCCTGCTGCAGGGAGGCGGCGGAGCACTTCCCCGATTCCGGATACCCGCTGCAGGCCGCCATGAATGCAGAAAGGCACGTCAGCCCCCACCGACAGTCCGATGCTTTCCAGTTCCTTTTCCGGCAGTCCCAGTTTCCAGAGACGGTTCAGGCTGACCAGCGCCGCGGCTGCGTCACTGCTTCCCCCGCCCATGCCGGCACAGACCGGTATGTATTTCCGCAGGAGGATTTCCGCCCCTTTCCGGGTTCCCGTGGCCTGCTGCAGCGCCAGTGCTGCCTTCATCACCAGATTCTTTTCATCTGCAGGGACAAAGCTCCCGCCTCCCTGGTGTACCTTCAGGCTGAGACTTTCGCTGTCTGAAAACTGCAGGCAGTCGCAGAGGCTCACGGACTGCAGCAGCATATCCAGGTCATGATAGCCGTTGGGCAGGGTACCCCGGACGTCCAGCGTCCAGTTGATTTTTGCCCTGGCTTTTACAATCAAATGCATAGCATCACCGATTTGCCATGATGGCTTCTATTTCCTCCGTGGTCCTCGGAATGGCTTCCGAGAGCACGATGCATCCGTCTTCCGTAATCATCAGGTCATCCTCGATGCGGATTCCGATCTTCTCTTCATCAATATAGAGGCCGGGTTCATCGCTGATCACCATTCCCGCCTTCAGGCCTTCCTCCGCCTTCACCGCAGCGTCATGCGTATCGATGCCGATATGGTGGGAAACGTGGTGCATATAATACCTGCCGATTTCCTCTTCACTGGCAATCTTTCCGATGGCAAGCATTCCTTCGGCGAGTTTCTTCTTGCAGATGTCGTTGAGTTCTTCGAGCGTAATGCCCGGTCTGGCTGCTTCCGCAACTGCCCGGTTTGCTTCCAGCACGATGTCATAGATCTGCTTCTGGCGTTCGGTATAATGGCCGTTGATGGGATAGGTCCGCGTAATATCCGCGCTGTATCCTTCAAACCTGGCACCGAGGTCCATCAGGAGGAGCTCTCCGTCCTGGAGCTCTGCGCTGTTCGTTTCATAATGGAGCATGCAGCCGTTGATGCCGCTGCCGGAAATGGTCGGGAATGCCACGCTTTCGGCACCCTGATAGCGGATCATGTACTCAAACTCCGCCTGTGCCTGGTACTCGGTCTGGCCGGGGGCCAGGGTGGAAAGCACTCTGCGCAGTCCCAGGTCGGTCAGGTGGATCGCCCTGCGCATGATGTCGATTTCCTTTTCATCCTTGACCATGCGCATTTCCGAAATCACCGGATGGGCATCCCGGATTTCCACGGCCGGATACTGCCGGTGGTACGCATTGAGCCGCATCATATTGTAGGAATCCAGGTCCCCCATGCTGTTGCGGTAGGCATCAAACCAGGCAGCCTTTACGTTTTCCCGGGCATACATGCGTCCCAGGATGCCTTCCAGCCGGTCAATGTACAGCACCTCATCAATGCCGGAGATTTCCCTGGCTTCCTGTACGGTCACGCGCTTGCCGGTCCAGCGCTCCAGATCCGGAAGCGGTTCCTCGATGAACAGGATGGTCCTGGGCGTGCTGCTGGTTTTCTTCATGAGCAGCGCCATCTTCTCCCTGCGCAGGCCGGTCAGATAATAGAAATGATGGTTGGACTCAAAGTCATAGCTGGAATCCATCGAACGGGGGATCGCTTCCCCGGAATAAAGCAGCAGAAATTCGCCCTCTTTGAGGACATTCATCATTTTTTCCCTGCGAATCGAATAACAGTTCTCCATGGTTGATTGTTCCTTTCTTTACTTGAGATATTCATCCTCTGCGATTTCTGCAAGACGCCGGGTAATGCGCATGACGCCGTTATCCCTTGTGGTCCTGCAGCCGTTGGTCATCACACAGATGACCAGCTGGCTTTCCGGTTCAAAATAGAGATTGCAGACAATGCCCTCCGTCGTACCCTGATGGCCGTAAACCACCCGGTCCGTGAACACGCTTTCCTGGCGGATGCAGAAAAAGTTATAGGGGCTTTTTTCAGTAATGCCCGTGGTTTCCGGGCTCTGCGGCTGGCGCTGCATTGCCAGCGCTTCCTCACTGAGCACGCGGATGCCGTCCACGGTGCCGTCGCCGCAGACGGCAATGCCCAGTCTTGCCAGGTCCCGGGGACGGATCAGCAGGGAGCCCACGGTGGTCCGGTAATGCAGATCCGGATTCGCCTCTGCCTCATAGGCCTGCCTCAGCATGTAGGAAGGCGCCTGATACAAGTCACCGTCCGAACGGTAGTTGGCCGCAATGTAATCCGGCTCTTCCAGCTGGGTCGCCGTGTAGGCGGCATCGATCCCCAGCGGTGCAAAAAGATAATGCCGGAAAAAGGTGGATACATCCTCCCCCGTGACGGACTCGATGATTGCCCCGGTAACACCGGCACCGAAGTTCGAATACTTGTACTGGGTTCCCGGTTCCTTCTCCGTGAAGTTCGCCCGGGCCTTCTTGCTGAGCGCAATCATGTCCGAGAGCTTGCTCGATTTGTAATTAAAGGATGCACCCTCATTGATCCCCGAGGTATGGCTCATAAGATAACGGAGCGTTATCGGCTTTTGGGGATACCTGGGATTCCCTGCCGGATACCCGAGATACGTGGAAATATCCTCATCCGGTGCAAGGATTCCTTCATCCATCATCTTCAGCAGTCCGATGCCCGTCACAAATTTGGTGACCGAGGCGCATTTGAAATAGGTTTTCTCCGTCACCGGAATGTCCTTGGTCTTCTGCTGGATGCCGTAATAGCGTTCATAGACGATCTCGCCGTCCTTGGCAACGATAAACGCCCCGCCTACAGCTCTCGTATCATGAAAAACCTTGTCTACCCGCTGGTCCATGGTCAATTCTTCTGCCAGTGCCATGCCTGTTATCAGCAACAGACAGAGAAGACAGCATACTGCCTGCTTCAAAGCCTATCCCTCCATTATGAATGATCCATGCAATGATATCACCTCTGCGCGCCCCCTGCAAGTAAAAAAACATGCCGGTCCGATTTGCCCCCCGTTCCGGCGGCTTTCCATGCCGTTTCTATCCCCAAAGAAAAATGCTTCCAGGTTCCCCTGAAAGCATTCTCTGATTACCGTGCTTTCCTTCCTGCCCCCGGTTTACTGCGTCTCCGGAAAAGGACCGTCAGGTAGGCCGCCAGGAGGCAGGCGTAAACCGCCGCCGCCACATACTGCCACCGCTGCCAGGTACCGGCCTTTACCGTTACGCTGGTGCCGTCCGCATGCCGCTGGTTATTCACCCGGGAGGAACCCGCCTCCGCGTAAAGGATATCCTTTGCCGCGCGCTGCATCAGCAGAATCATCTCCTCCGAGGTATGGTCATCGGTGGGAAATGCATTTCCCACATAGAGCCACTGGGTGTTTCCAGCCAGCAGTCCCTGGCGCAGATTCATATAGCGGTAGCCGAAGGATCCGGCAAAATCCGTCAGGGCATTGCCGCGCATGCCCCACTCGTTCCGGAGGACTTCCGTCAGCAGTCCGTAATGGCCGCCAGCCCAGGTATTCCCGATGCGGTTATAGGCGGTCATCACGCCGTTTGCACCGCCTTTGGTCACCGCCAGTTCAAAAGGCTTCAGGTAGATTTCCCGGATTGCCTGTTCTCCGGCATAGGTGCACAGTCCGTTGAACGGATCCCCGTTCCGGAAGTTCCCCCGGTCCCCTCGGTTGGTGTCCTGGTCATTGAGGGCAAAATGCTTGATGAAATGGGACAGTCCCCGGCTTCTCGCTGCGGAGCATACCGAAGCCGCGTACAGCCCTGCCAGGGTTCCGTCCTCGCTGTAATACTCATAGTTGCGTCCGCCGAACAGGGTACGGTGGGTATCCATGGCCGGCGCATACCATCCGCGGACATTGTTCAGCAGCGCTTCCTCCGCCACACAGGTTCCGATTTCCTCTCCCACCGCTGTCGACCAGCTGGCGGCCTGGATCGGGTAACATGGGAAGAGGGTGCCCATTCTGAGGCCCATGGGGCTGTCGCTGGTATTGGACTGCCGCTTCTGGATGCTTCCGATCGCCGGACTGCGTCCGCCGCCGGAGGACACCAGCAGGTACAGCTCTTCCACGCTCATGCATTCCACCACGCGCCCGTAGATCGGATCGTCATAGGGCAGCGCCTTTCCGGATTCATCAAACAGCATGGAGAAGGTCAGCCCCTCCCCGCTGTCCGTCACCGGCTTCCCCTGCGGGACCGGCGCCCCCGGGGCTTCCGTGGAAAGGATCGCCTCCCGGATCTCCGGCGTCATCGTTTTGGTTGCCTTTCCTGCCACTCCCCCGTCTCCATAGGATTCCGGGAAAGTGCCCTCCCAGTCTGCCCGGGACAGCAGCCTCAGATCCTCCGGCCTGGTTGTGGCATTTTCCGTTTCAAAACGGTTGGTCACCGGATAGCCCGTAACACTCCTGTCAAAGAGCTCCTCCTGCGCGAGGGTATAGCTTTCCTGCAGTACCGGCGTGTGGGCATCCCTTGCCAGGATAAAGCGGTACGCTCCGGCCTCCGCCAGGTACGTCTTCCTGCCGTAGGCGTCATAGGAGGAAAGCACCTGCCGGTCTGCCCGGATGGTGACGGTTTCCGTTTCTCCCGGAGCCAGTATTCCAGTCTTTGCAAAACCGATCAGGTCTTCGGCACTTTTCTCCAGTCCCACGGAACGGTCATACTCCGTATAGGGCTTCTGCAGGTACAGCTGCACAACCTCCCTGCCCGGTCGGCTTCCGGTATTGGTGACCGCCACGGAGATTTCAAATCCGTCCTCCGTTTCGCGGAGCGCATCCTTTGCTGCTTCCCACTGGAAGGTGGTATAGCTTCTGCCATACCCGAAGGGATACACCACGTTTTCGCGGTACCATGCTTCTCCTTCTTCCTGCCCTCGGGTTTCATAATAGCGGTACCCTACATAGATTCCCTCTGCATAGGCCACGTAGGCAGCCGTCGTTTCCTTTCCGCTGTCCACGTAACGGTTATCCCCGTAATTCTGCATGGCCGGTGCACTCAGCAGGTCTCTTGCCCAGGTATCCGGCAGGCGTCCTTCCGGGCTGAGTTCTCCGGTCAGCATCTTCGCAACGGCCGTCATGCCGTGCTGTCCCGGGCCGCCGATCCACAGGGCAGCGTCGATCCCGTCCTCCTGAAGAAAACCGCATTCAAAAGGATTGAGCGTGTTCAGAAGCACGATGGTCTTTGCAAATCCGGCCTCCCGGACTTCCCGGAGAAGGTCCTCCTCTTCCTCGGTCAGTTCCAGATAATGCCGTCCGTCCTTCTCAAAGAATTCGCTCATGGAAGTCGGCAGGTCCTGGCCTTCCCCGCCGGAACGGGAGAACACCACGATCGCCGCATCCGCATATTCCCCATAGGAGGAGCGCAGCTCATCGGTATAGCAGCTCCGTTCCGTTTCGTTGACGGAGTATCCGTAGCCCCGGGTTCCGCGGGTGCCGTAATAGGCACCGTTCATGTCGGTGCCCCTGCCCCGCCGGTATCCCTTTTCTGCCATGCGCACATAAAAGTCATGCAGCTTCGGGTTCACGGTGAATCCCTCCGCCTCCAGCGCCGTGTACAGGTCTGTCCGCCGGGCAACCGACCCTTCCCCGGACCCTGTACCGCCATAGGCGATGTTGACGGAAGCCGTGCCAAAGACGGAAATCCGTCTTTCCCCGTCCGCCAGCGGCAGGGCCCCGTTGTTTTCCAGCAGGACGGTGCCTTCCGCCTGGGCACGGATGGCCGTCAGGCGGGAAGCCTCCATGGCCTCCTGCATGCTGGTAAAGGAAGGCGTATAGTAGTTTACCGCCTGCGGGTCCACCGTTTCCCTGTCCCAGTCCAGCAGGAAGTGGCTGACGAAGAGGGTGGCGTTCGACCATCCGAAGACCACCAGCATAACCACGGTCAGCAGGATCATTCCTGCGCTGAAGAAGCCAAAGCCGATGCGCTTCAGTTTTCCCATTTCCAGGATTCCCTCCATTCGATGCTCATCCGTCCGTCTTCAAAGCGGACGGGCAGCCACACATAACGGGAATCGATCAGGTTCTCCGCGTTCCAGCGGTCGCCTCCGTAAATCCAGCTTCCGTTCGGAGCCTGAAAGACCGTTGTCGACTGGGTGTCAAAGGTAACGGATGCCCCCCTGCCGCGGCAGGGGTTCCCGTCATTGCGCCATTTCCCGAAAATGGCATCGCTCGACCAGACCCTTGCCTGATTGGAAGCCCAGCCCGTGGTGGACGAACTGAGCAGATAATAGCGTCCGTTTTCCCGCAGGAGTACCGGTGCTTCCCGCATGGCGCCCGGGAAAATGCGGATGTAGTCCACTCCGTATTCGCTTCCGGAAAGCCCGGTGAAGTCTTCATTGAGCCGGGAGATATAGAGCGTCTTGTTGTTTTCGCTGGTATAGACAATATATCCCGTCCCGTCTTCATCCAGGAAAAGATTCATGTCCCTGGCCTCGCCCCGGGAGAAGGGATAGCAGTCGATCTGTCCGTCCGGACATTCGGAGAGACGGTAGCGGTCCACAAACCGGAAAGGTCCGAAGGGAGAATCGGACACCGCGCAGCCCGCCATGCCGATATCGTAATAGTAGCTGTTCTTTTCGGTGGGGCCGTCATTGTGGAACCAGATGACATAATTATCATTTTTGGCATTGTAGAGCATTTTGGGGCGCTCGATGACCATGTCCGTCCCGATGCATTCCCTCACATGCTGCCTTTCCGCGGCATTCAGCTCCCCATACAGCGCCGCAAAATACGGATCCGTATCAATCTGAGCCACATCGGAAAGCGGCCGCAGCACATCCCCATGACAGGTCCAGTGGTACAGATCCTCGGAAGTATACACAGCAACGGCATTGCCGAGATGTCCGGAGGTTTTGTTTTCCCCGATCCACACATAGCAGTCTTTCTTTCCGCCGTTCCCGTCCGGTACAGGCATCACCTGCACCTGTCCGCCATGGGCCTGAATCAGGTTTCCGTCCGTATCCAGCCATCTGGCACCGGGCGGGAAGGCTTCCCCATCGACGGTCTTTTCCATATTGACATGGAGCATGCCGCCCCCCTGAAAAAACAGCATCGCGCTGAAAACAAAAGCAGTGATTTTTCTCATCCAGGGCATCATAGGGCACCTCCGGGAATCATGGGCATCAGAAGAAACAGGCTGCAGAGCACCAGTCCGAAAACGGCAAGGATGCCCCTGCGCTGCAGAATCCGGTCCGCAGCAAACAGCAGCGTTCCGATACCCACCGGCAGGAGTGCCGTACTCGATACCCCGCAGAACAGGGCAAACAGGCCGACCAGCAGAAGCAGGAAGCGGGCAAGGTGCTCCGGCAGCGGAGCCTTCCTGCCCCGCTGCAGCAGTGCATACAGCACAGCCGCGCTGCCCACGGAGATCCACACATCCCGGTCCAGCCAGTCATCTCCGGCAGCATAGACATAGCACCCGACCCACAGCAGAACGGCTGCCAGGGAAAGGAGGAGCGGAAGAAAAAGCTTTCCTCCGTCTGCATGCAGCAGGGAGATTGCGCCAATGATCATGAAAATGCCAACGTACCATTCCGAGAAGCCCGGGGAAAAATGAATTCCCAGGACAGCAGAAAGACAGAGCAGCGCCACCGCTGCCACAAGGGCAACGCCCCGGTCATGCAGTAAATGCAAGGTATTCTCCTCCTTTGTTTTCCGGAAATCTACAGTCCCATGCTGCTGCGCAGGAATGCCTCCACTTCTGCCAGCTTTTCCTCGCTGTACAGCCGGTCATCTGCATGCTTGCACCCCGGAACCAGTGAAAACGCCACATCGGTACCGTTATCCGAAAACGCCGTTGCCAGGGCTGCCGACTGCAGATGGGAGACGGTAATGTCCGCATCCCCATGGACGATTTTTACCTTCAGGTCCGGATTCCCGCTTTCCTTCCGCTTCACCCGCTCCAGGGGGCTGGCGTTGATGAGCTCTTCCTCGCCCCAGTCCGCCTTGTTCTTGCGAAGCCAGAGTTCCTCCAGCGAATCATAGCCGCCTTCAAACTGTTTGCTCCAGGTGTTTCCCATGGCAGGGATCAGCATCAGCAGGCCTTCCTCCCGGAAGTTGTCCTGCATGGTTTTGAAGTCAATGCAGCCATAATAATCCACCAGGGCATCAAAGGCGGGCATTTCAAAGGGTTCCGTCTCCGTCTCGCCGATGCACCGGACGTCGGAATACGCCTCCGGAGCGGATACAGCCGTCATGGTTGCAAGGTACCCGCCGGCAGATTCTCCCCAGATGGCAATATTGCCGGCATCATAGCCGTATTCCTCCGCATGATGCACCAGATAGCGCACGCAGGCCTTCACATCCCCGCAGGCTGCCGGATAAGCAGCTTCCGGAGACAACCGGTAATTGACGCTGGCACAGGCAAATCCGTGATCCCGGAAATAGCGGTACATCAGCTGAGCCTGCTTCACCTTCGCATCATTGGCTGCAAAGCCGCCGCCGTGTACCAGCACAAACAGGGGCGGATTCTCCACATCCTCCGGCACATAAATGTCCACATACTGCGCAGGAGAGTCTTCCGCATACGGAACATTGAGAAACACCTTCCCTGCCTTCTCCCATCCCGCGTTTTCATCCAGCGCGATTGTGGGAGAAGTCAGATTGCACCACACCTGCCGTACCGAGTAACGGTTGACCAGCAGGAATACTGCAAGAATCACCAGAACAGCGCAAAGGACGATCCGTACAGGATGGATCTTCTTCTTCTTCATTTAAAACACCTTCTGTAAAAAGTTATACAAGGCAAGATGCCAGTTCCCGATGGAGTGGTACCGCATGGGGAAAATGTCCAGCATGGTATTGATGCCGTAAGCAAGCCTCGGCTCCACTCCGGTCATCATCCGGTAGCCCGGCAGCATATAGGGCGTGGCAAAGTCAAAATTGCCCGTTGCCGCATACACGTAATGAATCGGAAGATCCTTCCAAGCTTCAGACTGGATCGTTTCCTTCAGGTATGCTTCCGTGGTACGGAAGGAACTGAAGAGCCCGAACCAGGAGACCACATCCAGGTTTCCGCAGAGAATGCCGTTCGCCGTGGTAACCGAGCCCCGGGACAGGCCGGCAAAAGCCCGATGGTCCCGGCTGGCTGAGAATCCTGCATCATCCAGGCTCTCCGCATAGGTGGAATACTTTTCCTCCACTGCCGGCATCAGGTCATTGCGGAACTCCTTGCCAAAGGAGAACGTCAGGATATCCAGTCCGCCTTCCCCGTCGTTTTCCACGTAGAAGGTCGGCGTTACGACGATCAGCGGCTCGATCTCCCCGGCAGCAATCATGCGGTCCAGCATGATCTTGTTGTAGGGATGGGTCTTCAGCCAGTAGTTTTCGTCATCCCCCGTTCCATGCATCAGGTAGAGGATAT
>CAMVHE010000116.1 GCA_947167215.1 uncultured Clostridia bacterium | reverse complement strand
CAGGGTAGATACCTGCTCTACATAACTTATATCCTACTACTTATCTACTATTTACAAAATAGTAACATGCTTACGAATTTGACTTTGTTGCGCCGGTGTATCACCCGATGCTGGTGGATGGAAAGCTGAAGAGCGTCACATTCAACTGGAACAGTGATAATGAAATCGTAAGCATCAAAGAGATTTCAAAGGATGATTGGCTTCTTTCCCTGAAGATTGATAATACCCTTCGCGGTTACATCAGGCTGGAGAAAGATATTGTTGATCAGGACGGGAGCACGCCTATGCCGGAGGATGAAACGGAGTTTGAGTATACAATCGAACTTCGAAATTCGACGGATCCCGGCCCGTTCACGGTGGAAGGCAGCCATGTCCCATGGTATGGTGTCGACGGGCTTTTCTACCATACTATTGATGGGGAAGGCAATTATCGTTATTACCAGGCCTATCCGAACGGGGAAGGTCATGTCTCCCTGACGGATGATCATGGAAATACGTTTGACGCCACATGTTCCGGAATGTTTGCGGAGGATGTTGGACCCGCAGAAATTACCTATACCGAGTCCGGGGAAACGAAGACGATTCAGCTCTACGGCAATGAGATGACGCATGATAGTGACAACTATGTCCGGGTGACGATGAAAATCAACCAGAATCAGGGGATACCAGAACCAAGGCTATCCCGATTTCGGGATAGCCTTGACATTTGGAGCGTTGTACCGAACAAAAGAAAACGAGATCATTTTCTCGATAAAAAATGCATAATCACAATAAAAATATTAATAATTAGAATATTTGTTGAGAAGATACCGACCTGTATGGTATACTGCGGATCAGCATGGAGGGGGAAGAAGATGAAAGTGAGCTATAAGAAACTCTGGATACTCTGCGCACAGCGGGAAATCACGCCGGCCGAGCTTCGAAAAAAAACCGGGCTGGCATCCGCAACCTTTACGAAACTGCGCAGAAATCAGGAGGTCAATCTTGGGGTGCTGCTGCGTGTTGCGGAGGTACTTTCCTGTGATGCGCAGGACATCATGACCTTTCTTCCGGATGATCAGATACTTCCGGAAGTGGAGACGGATGATGTATGGTAAGGCAGTGAAAAACGGCCTTCGTTTCCGGTGAAGCGAAGGGACGGCGCTGCCGGCTGGCAGCAGGCGGGAAAAACCGCAGGAAGGATAGAATAACGGAAAGAGGCCCGGCTTCCTGAAAATGCAGGCAGAGCGTTTTCTTTGGCAGGGCAGTCCTGCATTATCTCCCGGAAAGGGGACGGAAGGACACGGTGCTGTCCGGGATACGGACGGAAAAGATGCACCGGCAAAAGTCCGGTGGTCTTCATCGGAGGAAGCAGGAAAAGACAGGAAACGGAACAGGAGAGGGAGGAAACCATGGAAGGACAGTTGGAGACAGGAAGCGTTCTGCGGACATCCGGCGGAAGCCGTTATCAGGTTCGCGCCCTGCTGGGAGCAGGCGGCCAGGGAGAAGTGTATGAGGTAAAAGGGGCAGATGGTCTCTATGCGCTCAAGTGGTATTATCCCTATATGGCCTCCAGAACCCAGAAAGATATTCTTTCCCGACTCATCGGGAAAGGGGCTCCTTCTGCAGCATTTCTCTGGCCGCAGGACCTGGTGGAAGGGGACGGTTCTTCCTTTGGCTATATCATGCCGCTGCGGGAGGGACGGTTCCACGGCATTGTGGACATGATGAAGCGTCAGGCGGAACCCTCTTTCTATACGGTCTGCCGTGCGGCATATAATCTGACGGACGGGTACCAGAAGCTGCATGCCATGGGGTACTGCTACCGGGATATCTCCTTCGGCAATGTCTTCTTTGATCCGGATAACGGGGATGTGCTAATCTGTGATAATGACAACGTAACCGCAAACGGCGGGGAGGAGAGCACGGTATACGGAACCCCCCGCTTCATGGCGCCGGAAATTGTGCTGGGAAAAGCAAAGCCGTCGAGAAATACGGACCTTTATTCCCTGGCGGTGCTGCTGTTCTACATGTTCATGATGGGGCATCCGCTGGAAGGAAAGCTGGAGGCAAAAATCCGCTGCATGGATATCCACGCCATGAGGCAGCTGTACGGCGAGCATCCGGTTTTTGTCTTTGACCCGGTGGACCGCTCGAACCGGCCCGTACTGGGATATCAGGATAATGTGCGTATTTACTGGGACCTTTATCCGAAGCATCTCCGGGAGCTGTTTACCCACGCATTCACGGACGGGCTGGCGCAGCCCAACCGCCGGGTGACGGAAAGGCAGTGGATGGATGCCTTCGCCAGCCTGATGAACGGGATCATGCACTGTCCGGCCTGCGGTGCGGAAGTCTTTCATGACGAAGCAAAAGCCGACATGCATGTCAGCCACACCTGCTGGTCCTGCGGAAAAACGGTTTATCCGCCTTTTTCCATGGTGGTGGGAAAGAAAAGGGTGCTGCTGTCCAGAAACACAGAGATCTATGCGCATACGCTGTATGATAATTATGATATGCGGACCGTGGTGGGAAGAGTGGTGGAAAATCCCAGAAACCCGGAGATTCTGGGCATCCGCAACGAAAGCGGGGAAAACTGGACCTACATCCGTGCGGATGGGCAGCAGGTTCCCGTGGCCGTGGGGAAAAGTGCAGCTATTGCAAGAAACACGCGGATTTGCTTCGGGAACGCCGTGGGCATATTCGAATAAACAGGGGAAAAACCCGAAGCACTGCCGGGGGGAAGGTTCCTGGCAGTGCTCCGGACAGTCAGAAAGAGGACCAGCGCAAGGAGGAAAAAAATGACACAGTTAAAGAGACCCGGCGGAGAGCTTGCCAGCCGCCCGCTGCATTTTATCTGGGTGGTAGACTGCTCCGGCTCCATGAGCGGGGAAAAAATCGGGACGGTCAATCATGCCATTCAGTCCACAGTACCGGAAATGCTGGATGCAGCAAAGGATAATCCCAACGCAAGGCTGCTGGTGCGGACCCTGAAATTTGCCACCGGCGCTTCCTGGGTAACAGCCAGCCCCGTTTCCATCGAGGATTTTGCATGGGATGACCTGTCTGCCGGCGGCGTAACCGATCTGGGCAAAGCTTTTGACCTGCTGTCGGCCCAGCTGACGATTCCGCCGATGAGCGAGCGCGCCCTGCCTCCGGTACTGGTGCTGCTGTCGGACGGGCAGCCCACCGATGATTACCGGAAACCGCTCGAAAAGCTCCTTGCCCTGCCCTGGGGAAAGAAGGCAGTGCGCATTGCCATTGCCATCGGGCACGATGCGGACCGGGAGGTGCTTGCACAGTTTACGGGAAACCGGGAGCTGGTGCTGGAAGCAAACAATCCGCAGGCCCTGGTGAAGATGATCAAATGGGCGTCCACGGCCGCTGCCATGGTGTCGGCGCCGGCGAGCCGCCCGATGCTGCTCCCCGCACCCGGGGAAGAAAAGGCAGGCCATAAAACCAATGCACCCATGATGCTCAATATGCAGAGCATACCGCAGATGGATGCGGATGACGTCTGGTAAGAACCGGGAAAACGAGAGGGCCGGCGGTCCGGAGGAGAAAGAGGAAAGATGAGACGATCTGTCATCGGAAAGCATGTACGGGGCTTTCAGCACATCCGCAAAGGTCTTCCCTGTCAGGACAGCCATTATTCGGTGCGGCTGCCCGGCGGAATCTGCATCCTTTCCGTGGCGGACGGACATGGCAGCGAGAGCTGCCCCCACAGCGACGTGGGTGCCAGGCTGGCGGCGCGCATTTTCTGCAGAACCATGAAAGACCTGCTGCGCGGCACCGGAACCCCCGAGGCCTGTCTGCAGCCGGAGGAAAGCATTCAGATCGCCAGAACGCTGGATGAGGCATGGAAACGGCAGGTGCAGGAGTGGCACCGGTGCCATCTGGGGGCCGGGCCTGTCCCGGTGGAACAGTACGGCACCACGCTGCTGGGGCTGGTCATCACGGATCGCTTTGCCTTTGCCTATCAGCTGGGGGACGGGGATATCTGCATGGTCGAAGACGGGGAGACGGTACGCCTGACCAGCCCGGAAAGGCTGCTGGGAACGGATACGCATTCCCTCAGCAGGCCGGCATCCTGGGAAAAGGCGGTTACCGCATTCCGGCCCCTTTCCGGCAGTTCCTCCCGGCTTTTTTCCATGACCACGGACGGCTTTGCCAACAGCTATCCCGGCGACAGGGAGTTTATGGAAGCCATCGGGGGCTATGCGGAGGCGCTGGCCGGTTACGGGGTTCCTGCCGTATCCGCGGCGCTGCCTGCCTGGCTTGCGGAAATCAGTGAGGCCGGATCAGGAGATGATGTGACCATGCTGCTGGCATGGGAAACCGAAAAGACTTCAGAGGAAGAGGAAATGTCATGAATACGGAATATGCAGAGAAAAAATTCGAAGTCTGGAAGCATGGACTCCTGGATCTGAGCAGACGCAACAGGCTGATGCATTTTCGCAGGACCCTCGGGAGCACCCTGCAGATTCTGGTCCCGGAGATGGAGGAGATGTATCGCCGGCTGGCAGCGGGGGAGAAGCTGACGTTCCGGCACCTCCTTCCCCTGCCGGAGGATGACCCGCTCTCCTCCTTCCTGTACCTCATGGAGAAGGCAGAGAGCCCGGTGGAACTGGCGGACGGCGAAGTGCGGGGAGAACAGACGCTGCCGGAGATGGCCAGGACGCTGGTCAGCCTGCGCCAGAAGGCCCGCCTGTCCCTGGAGGAACAGGGCATCAATATCCTCTATCTTGCGGTGGGATTTCTCCGCTGGCGTCCTTCTCCGCAGGAGAAGGAGATGGTTTCCCCGCTGGTCCTGGTGCCGGTAACCCTGGAGCAGGCAGGACTGAGCGGCTGCATGAGCATCCGGCGGCTGGAGGAGGACATTGTGGTCAATCCCACCCTGGAGTATGCCCTTTCGGAACAGTGCGGGTTCAGCCTGCCGGAACTGGATGCAGGCACGGAGGATATCGGTCCCTACCTGCGGCAGGTGGAGGAAGCAGTCTCCTCCAGGGGGTTCGCGGTGGTGAGGGAAGCCCATCTGGGCCTCTTTTCCTTCCTGAAAATCATGATGTACCGGGACCTGTCCGGGGACCGGAAGCGGATTTTTTCCCATCCGGTGATCCGTGCATTCTGCGGGGATCCCGCCGGCCTGAAGCTGCCGGAAGCGGAGATGGCGGCTTTTGACCATGACAGCCAGGATCCCGAATCCATCTGCCAGGTGGTTACGGCGGATGCATCCCAGCAGGATGCCATCCGGCTTTCCCGGGAAGGCGTCAGTTTTGTGCTGCAGGGCCCGCCGGGCACCGGCAAAAGCCAGACCATTACGAACATTATCGCCCAGGCGCTGGCAGACGGGCGCAAGGTTCTTTTTGTGTCCGAAAAGATGGCGGCACTGAATGTGGTCTACAGGAGACTGCAGGAAGTAGGCCTTGCAGAGGCCTGCCTGTCCCTGCATAATGTGCGGGCGGACCGGAGAGCAGTGCTGGAGGAACTGGTCAGTACGCTGGATGCACCGCTGCGGACCATGAAACCGGGAGCCACGGAGCTGCTTTCCGTCCTCCGGGAGGAGCGGGAGGCGCTCAATGCCTATGTGCGGGAAATCCACCGGACACGGATGCCGCTGGGAATCAGCCTGTACGATGCCATGGCAGCGCTGGAGGAAGGAAAGCCGGACTGCTTCTATTATGGTATTCAGGATTCGGAAGCCGTCAGCAGGGAAGCGCTGCGGAAGCGGGAAACTGCCCTGGACCGGCTGGCGGAATACCGGATCCATTACGGAAACAGCCTGCAGGACAATCCCTGGCAGGACAGCAGCCCCTCCCTTTCCATCCCGGAGGTGCAGCGTGTTCTGGGACAGGAAATCCCGGCGCTGCTGGCTTCCCTGCAGGAGGCGGAAAGCCGGCTGGAGCCGGTCTGCCCCGGAAGGGTCACGCTGAAAATGGAAGAGATGCGGAGGAGGTTCTGCGCCATTCAGGCCTTTGCCGATCTCTGCACGCGCAGCGGATTTTCCTTCCTTGCCATGGATCAGCGGGAGAACCTGCAGAAGCTGCAGTTCCGGGGAAACAGCCTGCGGGAGAAGATGAAAGGCTGCGGGGCAGACCCGAAGGCAGAAGCCCGGGAGTCCGCCGAACAGGATGCCCTGCTGGAAGCGGAAACCCTGCTCTCGACACTGGAGAAGGCGGTCCCGGTCCGGTTTGCAAGGAACAGGGACGGTCTGCAGCAGGCGGTTTCCCTGGTGAAGGCGCTGGCAGTAGCGCATCCCGTGGTGCCGGCATGGCTGGAGAAAAACCGGTACACGGCCCTGATGCTGGCCGTTTCCGACTGGGAGAAGGAGCAGGGGCCCCTGCTGGCCATGGAGGAGCAGATCAACCGCAGCTGGAAGCCCGGAATCTACGAGGTGCTTGCAGAGGCAATGCTGTTCCGCTTTGAGCACCGGCATACCGGGTTCCGGAAGCTGTTCAGCGGGGAGTACCATCAGGACCGGGCACAGCTCACCGCACTGGCAAAGTCCGCCGGAGTGCTCTCCGATGAGGAATGCAGGACGGTGCTGCGCCAGGTGACGGACTATCATCATGCCTGCGAAGCCCTTGAAAACAGGATGCAGGAGAACCATTCCCTGCTGGGGGCGTACGACGGGGGAATCCATACCGATTTTCCGGCCCTGCGGGAGGTTCTCCGGGCCTGCGCCCCGGCGGCGTACTATGCCAGCCATTACCCCATGAGCGATGCCGTCCGGCAGTGCCTCGAAATGTCCCCCGCTGAGAGGAGTGCCGTCCTGGCGGAGAAAACCGGGGAGTCCCCGGCCTTCCTGCTGGCGCGCCTGGAGCGGCTGCAGGGGATGATGGAAGATACCGGGGAAGACTGGAACAGCCGGAGCAGGACGCTGGAGGTGCGGCTTTCCTGCTGCCGGGAATATGCCGCCTTCCTGTCCGAAGCAGCGCCTTTCCTGCCGGCAGGGACGGAAATGACGCCGGAAAACGCGGAAGCGATGCTTGCAAGCTTTGCGGCGGTGGAAGAACAGCGGAGACCGCTGCTGGAGGAACTCACGGCGATCCCGGACGGCGGGATGCCGGCGGACTCCCGGGAAGGCAGGGAGGCTTTGCAGCGGGCGCAGGAGCGGATAAGGAAAGTTCAGCACCTGAAGGAACTTCCGGGAGTGCTGGATGCCTTCCTGGCGGATTCCCGGGATAATCCTGCGGAACAGGCGGCGCTCAGGACCCTTGCTGCCTGGTTCCCGGATACGGACTTCCTGGGGATGCCCAGCGGGGAGCTGGCCCGGAAGCTGCAGGGAATGCAGGATCCGGAAACCTTCCGGCACTACCGGCAGTATGCGGTGCTGCGCGGGGAATGCGAAGCCCTCGGGGTGCTTCCGTTTGTGCAGTTTGCGGAAAGCCGGAAGATTCCGGAGGAAAAATGGAAGGATGTCTACCACTGGTCTTTCCTGACCCAGTTTGTGATGGATACCCTGACCGGGGAAGCCCTTTCCGGCCTGCTTCATTTTGCCTCCTATGCCCAGGAAAAGCGCATTGCCTCTTTCAGGGAGCATGATGCGGCAGAAAGGCAGATTGCCAGGGCAAGGCTGCTGCATGCCTTGTCGCATGCGCGTCCTTCCGCCCTCCAGATGCTGGTGCAGGCTTCCGCAGAAGCGGGAATCCTGCGGAAGGAAGCGGAGAAAAAGCGCAGGATGATGCCGCTGCGCAAACTGTTCCGGACCATTCCGGGACTGCTGCAGCAGCTCAAGCCCTGCTTCATGATGTCCCCCCTTTCCGTGTCCTACTTTCTCGATGCGGGCAGGTATGATTTTGACCTCGTCATCTTTGACGAGGCATCCCAGATCCTGCCGGAGGATGCAGTGGGGGCCATCTATCGCGGCAGACAGGTCATTATTGCGGGAGACACCCGCCAGCTGCCGCCTACCAGCTTCTTTACGGCAGCGGCTGCCGGGGACGAGAACGGGGAAGAGGACGAAGAGGAATACCTTCCGGACGTTGTCAGCGAATCCGTACTGGATGAGGCAGCAGCCTGCCTGCCCTCCTGTACGCTGCTCTGGCATTACCGGAGCAGGGATGAAAGCCTCATCGCCTTTTCCAATGAAATGCTGTACCATCACCGCCTCATGACCTTCCCCAGCCCCGCCAGGCTGCCGGACCGGGGGCTTCAGTATGTGTATGTGCCGGACGGCATCTATGAGGGGAACGGAAGGAACTGCAACCGGAAGGAAGCAGAAAAATGCCTGGCCCTGGTGCTGGAGCATATCCGCGATCATCCGGAGCGCTCGCTGGGAATCATTGCCTTCTCGGAAAAACAGCAGCGGGTGATAGAGGAAACGGTGGAAGCCTACCGCCTGCAGCATCCCGGACTGGAGGACTTCTTCCGGGAAGACCGGGAGGAACCGTTTTTCGTCAAGAACCTGGAAAATGTCCAGGGAGATGAACGGGATACCATCCTGTTCAGCATCGGGTATGCACGGAACCAGGACGGCAGGATGTACCAGCGCTTTGGTCCGCTGTCCCAGGAAGGCGGGGAGCGCCGGCTCAATGTGGCCATTACCAGAGCAAAGTACAATGTCAAGCTGGTGGGGTCCATCCTGCCCGGGGACATTGTGGTGCGGGAGGGTACCGGCGCCGGTGTAAGGATGCTCAGAGAATACATTCATTATGCGATGCAGCAGGACGCCGGGACAGCGGTGGCCGGAGGGGAGACGGAACCCTTTGTGGAAGTGGTGGCCGGTTTCCTCGAAAAGGAAGGCTACACCTGCGTCCGCCAGGTAGGGGCTTCGGATTACAAGGTAGACCTGGGAATACTGGCCGGAACGGATCCGGGAACCTTCCTGGCAGGAATTGAATGCGACGGCGGCAGCTATCTGCGGGCCAGGACGGCCCGGGAGCGGGATATCCTGCGCAGGGAAATCATGGGCGGCCTTGGCTGGAACCTTCATCATGTCTGGTCCATGGGCTGGTATTCCCATCCGAGGGAAGAAAAGGAAAAGCTGCTGGAGTTCCTGAAGGAATGCCGGAAGAACGGACTGCCGGAAAACACGGCACCGCCGGCGCAGCCGGAGCCCACCGAAACGCTGCTGGAGAGCAGCACCCGGGAAGAGATGATGGAAGCGCTGACCTTTGAGGTCTACCAGGAGGCAGAGACTGCCGGAATGGAGCGCAGGCCGGGAGAAGACCGGACCCAGTTCATGCGCAGGTGCATGCTGGAAGTCATCCGCAGAGAGCAGCCGGTTCATCATGCCGTACTGGAGCAGCGGCTGCAGGCGGTCTGTGTCCGGGACCGGGTGCTGAAGGAGGTCATGGAAGGGCTGGAGAAAGAAGATCCGTTTGCTCCGGGCATCCGGAACAGACAGCGGTTTTTCTATACGGAAGGGGCGCCGGTCCGGCCGAGAAGGCCGGAAAAGGGAAAGAGCGCCAGGGCCATCCACCAGATCTGGCCCCAGGAGCTGAGGGCGGCTCTGTGCCAGGTCCTGCAGGTCCTGCCGGAGCTGACCCGCGGTGACCTGGCCCGGGAAACGGCCAGACAGCTCGGGTATACCCGGGCAGGCAACCGTATCCTGGAAACCCTGAGGATGCATACGCAGCAGCTGGTGCTGGAAGGCGTTCTGGAGGAGCAGGACGGGAAACTGAAGCTGAAGGAGGGAATGCAGCCGTGACGATAAAGCCATTTGACTTTGAAGATGCGGTCTATACGGATACGGCGCTGCTGCTTGCGGCCATGGGAACTTCCTGGGAAGCAGGCAAGCAGGTGCTCTTCAGCGGCAGGCTGCGGACCCATCTCCAGGAAGAACTGCCGGAAATGGCAAAAGCGTGCCGCCGCGCAGAACGGGAGGCAGGCAGCAGGAGGATGCCGACGGCATTTTTCTGCGCTGGCTCTGCCAGTGCCCGGAAATCCGCAGCCTTTATTATGCGGGAACGGATTATGGGGATCTGCAGGATATCCGCCAGCGCCTCACCGGGGGAAAGGACCGGAAACTGGAGCAGATTCTCGGCTATATGCTGGAACAACAGTTCTTTTCCGCCTTTGTGCGCAACGTCAGCGGGGAGGAACGCCTGGCGGGATACTTTGCCTGGCTGGAAAAGGAGATCGGCCGGAAGGAGAAAAAGATGTCCGGGGCGCACGCAGCGGCGCTGGTTCCTTTTCTGCTGAAAGGGGATACTTCCTATACGCTGTCCGGCGACAGCTATGATACCCCGGAGGCGCTGGCAGCGTTTCTGCAGACCCAGGCAGACCGGTCAAAAGCCTCGCTGTCCCGGGCCATCCGGCCCGCGTTCCGGAAGAACGGCACCCTGGACCCGGCCTTTGAGGCCTTCCTGATCCTCCATGACCGGGGACAGGGGCTGAGCCAGTGGCGGACCCGTTTTGCAGGGGATGCGGAGGAACCGGCGAAAACCCTGCCAAAGCCGGAGGAAAAAAAGGAAAACACACCGCAGGGGAATATTCCGGATGACCTGGAAGAACGCTTTACCGCGCTGCTGCGGGATTACCGGGACCGGCTGACCGACCCGGTTGCGTTTCAGGGCCTCCTTTCCGACATCTTTCCGGGGGAGGAGCTGGCAAAGTACCTGCTGCTGACCCTCTACCGGATGGAGATCATGAAGGCCATCGAGGAAACGGAGAACCTGGGAGACCTTTTTGTTCTGCGCTTTGAAAAGCGGATGAACGAAGACCT